>DMKG01000251.1:5104-10787 GCA_003454415.1 Alphaproteobacteria bacterium | reverse complement strand
GGGTGACCACGAGACCCTGTTGGACGACAGCCGCACCCTGGAGAAAAACGCCAGGGCGGCAGGGGTGGATGTCACCCTCGAAGTCTGGGACGAGATGATCCATGTGTGGCAGCTTTTCCACCCCATATTGCCGGAAGGGGTTCAGGCGCTGGAGCGGATAGGAGAATATCTGCGCGGGAAATGGGGCGGTTGAAGCCTCATCCGTGATCAGGCCCCGGATCGGGGGCCTGATCACGCCAACGCCCCGCCGGCCCAGTTTTTGCGCAAGCCCAGTGCGAACAGGCCGCCAAGGGCGCATAATGCGGCCATAGCCAGATAGGCGAGCGATCCGAATCCCGCATAAACGAAGCCTGCGCCGTAAGTGACGCCGCCGATCACGACCCCCATCGCGAGGGCGGCGTAAATCCCCTGGGCGGTCACGGCCAGATGCGCGGGTGCGGCGCGCAGGATGAACTGCATGGCCGCAAGATGCGTGGCGCCGAACGAAAAGGCGTGCAGGCATTGCAGCGGAACCAGCCAGAAGGCGCCGGGATCCATCGCCATCGCTCCCCAGCGGACGACGCCCGCCCCGCCCCCCAGCGCCAGCAGGCCGGCGGGGGAAAAACGCCCGGTCAGGCGGCGTGAAAACATGAACAGGATGATTTCTGCAACCACTCCCAGCGCCCACAGGACGCCGATCAGATCGCCACTGAAACCAAGACGCTGCCAGTTGAGCGTGCCGAAAGTGTAATACACCGCATGCGCCGCCTGGATGAGCGAGCCCGCCGCGAGGAACAGCAGGAAACGCCGGTCACGGCATAAGTGAACCGCCTCACGCCAATGGGGCCGGCGCGTGGCGGTTGCGGGTGTGGTTTCTCCGGGCAGCAGCAGCGACGCCGCCACGGTGACCGCGCAACCCGTCAGGATCAGAGGTAGAATGATCTCGTGCCCTGCGCGTGCGAGAACATAACCGCCCGTCATGCTGGTGGCGATGAAACCGACCGACCCCCAGAGACGGATGCGTCCGTAATCCACCCGGTTTTCCGTGGACCGGGCCAGCGTGATCGTGTCGAGCAGCGGCATGATGGCGGGGATCAGCGTGCTGGTCAAAAGCGTGATCAGAAAAATGACAATGAAGGAATGGGCGAAGGAAAAAAGCGCGAAGCTGATCCCAAGCAGAACGGAAAACAGGATGATCTGCGCGCGCCGTCTTCCGGCGCGGTCAGAGGCGAATGCGATCAGCGGGCCGGTGATGACACGCAACAACAAGGCCGCGCCGGTGAGCAGGCCGATATCCCCCGCGCTCAACCCGCGCGCGCTCAGCCATACAGGCCAGAAGGGCATATGAATGCCCGCGACGATGAAGATCGCGAAATAATAGAAGCCCAGCCGGAAGGAAAGCTCAAAAGCGCCGCGCATCAAAAGTGTCGATTACCCCGCAAAACGCGGCATGACCTTGGTGGCGTATAACTCCAGCGTTTTCATCAGTTTGGCGTGGGGAAGCAGACTATTATATCCCCAGGCGAAGATCCAGCGCGCGGGCAGTCTTTTCAACAGCGCCTCCATCTGCCGGCAGACCGTGTCGAGACTGCCGACAAGCGCATAGCCCATCTTCAGGAAATCCCCCTCCGCCATGTCAAATTCACCCGTATCGGGATCCAGCATGGCTTTGCCGAAACCAAAAGGCGCAAACCAGGAGGTATTGCAATAATGGCCGGAATCCTGCCACAGAGCCATCGCTTCTTCATCGGTGTCGGCGATGATCAGATCCCGCAACAGGCCAAGCCCCTCGCCGCGCGGCTTGCCGCTCATCTCATGGTAACTATCGAACAGGCGGTCTTCCAGCTTTGGGTGCACGGGCGGCAATACAGCGGTCACGCCCTGCTCTGCGCACCAGCGGACACTGCGCTCGGACGTCGTGAATGGCTGAAAAATCGGCGGATGCGGCTTCTGCAGGGGTTTTGGCGTCACGCCCACCGCTTTGACCGTGCCGTTTTCCACGCCGGCGCCATATTTGTCGGTGAACTCGATATTCCATGGGGTGCCCTGTGGGGGAATGCGCCAGTATTTTCCCTGATAATTCAGCATGTCCTCAGTCCACGCCTTTTTAATGATCGTAAAGCACTCCTCGAACGCCGCCCGGTTCGCCTCGTCGATGGCGTCATTCTCTAAGGGACTCGCGCCGTGAATGCCATGGGTCTGCTGCGCCATCACGTCCACCCAGCGCCGCTGATAGCCGCGCGCGAAGCCGGCGCAGGCGCGTCCACCCGTCATATGGTCCAGCATGGCGATGTCTTCGGCGACCCGGATCGGATTGCTGGCGGGCAGCACGACGCCAAGCTGGCCGACCCGCAGCCGTTTCGTCTGCATGCCGACGAACAGATCCAGCAAGACCGGGTTATTGGAAACCTCAAATCCTTCCACATGAAAATGATGTTCGGTAAAGCTGATGGAATCATAGCCCGCGTCATCGGCAAGACGCGCCTGTTCGCCGAGCTCTTTCAGCATCTGCTGATAAAGCCGGCCATCGAGACCGGCCATGCCTTTTTCCATCTGGGCACGGCTGCCCACGGAAGGCAGATAAAACAGGGAGGTTTTCATGTCCGTTGCTCCGCAAGATCCTATGCCCGCAAAGCCTAAGCCATGCCCGCCATCTTGAAAAGCCCTGGAAGCCGTCTGTATTCGCCAATTGCGCCAGGACCCCCGGCGCGTTATTCTGAAACATGCGTAAATTCAGGCCCATGCTGTTCATTACAGCGCTTCTTCTCTTTCCCTTGCGGGCGATGGCGGATGACGCCGTCTGGACGGGGACCCTGTACAAGGACCCGGACTGCGGCTGCTGTGAGGAGTACGCCAGTTATCTGCGCCGCAATGGCTACCGGCTCACGGTCATCCCTACGCAGGACCTGCCGCATCTGCGGGCGGCCCGGGGGATTCCGGACGATCTCACCGGCTGTCATATGGCGTTGATCGACGGCTATGTGATCGAGGGCCATGTGCCCGCCGCCATGATCGGCCGTTTGCTTTCGGAACGCCCGTCGATCAGGGGTATTTCCCTTCCGGGCATGCCGTTGGGTTCTCCCGGCATGAGCGGGAAAAAGGACGGGCCCTTCGTCGTGCTGGAAATCGCTGCGGAAACGCAAAACGGCGAAGCACGCGTCTTCGCCGTGGAATAACTCCGGTCCGGAATCCTGGAATTGTGAAATTAAGGTAAGGGGGCTGGCGCAAGACGGCCTTTCGGCTGTCCTGCGCCAGCTCGAGTATTGGATCAGGCGGCCTTGCCGTTGCGCAGCAGTTTGCCGGGAAGTTTCTTCGCGGACGGGTCAACGGCGTCCACCCCGTCCTGGCGCAACAATACGCCATTGACGATGACCGCGTCGATGCCATGGGCGTCGGCCACCAGCCGGTCGGCGCCTGCCGGGAAATCATAGACGCGGCGCAGTTTGGTGGTTCCCACCGTTTCCGGGTTGAACACCACCACATCCGCGGGCATGCCTGTTTTGAGCACGCCGCGATCCGTGATGCCGAAAACCTCGGCGGGGCGCGAGGTCAGCATGCGAACGCCTTCCTCGAGTGTGAGCGTCTTGTTTTCACGCACCCAATGACCCAGCAGATAGGTCGAGAAGCAGGCGTCGCAGAGCTGGCTGGCATGCGCGCCAGCGTCCGAAAGGCCCAGCACCGTATTCTCATTCTTCAGCAGAACGGCGACTTCCTTTTCGTTCGAATTGGCGAGCGGAATACGGAACCTGGTTTCCAGATTGTCCGCCAGCGCAAGGTCAAGGCTGAAATCCGCAAGATCCTTGCCCCGCTCCTTCGCGACTTCGGAAAGGGAGCGCTCCTCCAGCGACGGGTCGCTGGGGCAATAGGTGATGGTGGCCATATTCCAGGCGGCCCCCAGTCCACCTTTGATGACTTCGCGGAATTCCGCATGGAATTCGGGGCTGGCGTAGATTTTCTTCTTGCCTTCCAGATCGGCCTGCGAAACTTTCTTGAACGCGGGGTGGCTTTCAAAGATGAAGGGCGCCTTGAACTGCAGTTCAAAGCAGAGCGCACGGCAGGTCACCTGCGGGTAGACCTTGTTGCCCGCTGCGACCAGTTCATCCGAACGCTTGAGCTGCTCCATCGCCGTCCCGACGCCGAGCCCGCCGCCCCCAATTCCGGACAGGAGCGCCGTCCAGCTGATCGGGCGCTTGGTTTCCTGATAGAGGGTGGCGAACTGGTCGAACGCCAGTTCGGAACCCACCGTCGCCTGGATCATGCCTTTGCCGGCTTCGCCCAGAGCGCCGGCAAGCTGGCGGATTTCCTCGAAACTGGCCAGGCGGCTGGGCACCGGGCGGCCTTCATAACCGACATGGGTGAACGCCTTGGACGTGGCGAAGCCGAGCGCCCCGGCCTCGATCGCGTCATAGACGATCTTGCGCATCTGGGCGATTTCGTCCGCCGTCGCTTCGCGTTCCGTGGATTCTTCGCCCATTACATAGAGGCGAACTGCGGTGTGTCCGATCAGCGCCGTGACATTGATGGCGGTGCCGTTCTTCTCGATGGCGTCGAGATATTCTGGAAAGGTTTCAAAAGGCCATTGCTCCCCAAGTCCCGCCTGCAGGGCGGATACGGTCATGCCCTCGACATTTTCCAGGGTGCGCATGATCAGATCGCGATGCGCGGGACGGGTGGGCGCCACGCTGAAGCCGCAATTGCCCATCACCACGGTCGTCACCCCATGCCAGGGCGAGATCGAAAGCATGCGGTCCCAGATGATTTGCGCATCATAATGCGTATGAATATCAACAAAGCCCGGACAAACGACCTTGCCGCCGGCGTCAATGGTCTTGCCGGCGGAGCCTGGGGCGCTGCCCAGGGCAATGACCTTGCCGTCCTTGATGCCGACATCCCCAAGATACCCCTTGGCGCCCGTGCCATCCACAATCAGGCCGCCAGTGATTTTTATATCATATTCCATGTGTCATTCCTTTTATGATCGGGGGCCAGAGCGACAGATTCAGCCTTCGCGCCATCTTCAACAGAGGCTGTAACGAAGGCCAGAACCCTATCACCGACAGAAAAACAGCCGGCGCAGGTTTTCGAACTGCGCCGGCTGAGGAATCGCATCTCGCGGCGCTGTTCAGGCGGCGAGTTGAAGCTTGTACAGTTCGGACACGTTATTATGACAGATGTCGTTGCGCTGCTGTTCTGTCAGATGCTTGGAATGCTCGTTCAGCACTTCCTGCGACCATGGCCAGGTAGCATCGGAATGGGGAAAATCATTCGCCCACATCAGACGCCGGGTATTGACCATGTCCGCCATCTGGAACGCCACCCAGTCATCCTGGAACGTCATGTAGATGTGTTCCTTGAAGTAGTCACTGGGCAGCTTCTGGAGCTCGGCGCATTTCATCCAGTACCGGTGACGCTTGTAGGCGTGGTCCATACGATACATGAAATGCGGCGCCCAGCCGGCGTCCGCTTCGACGCAGACGATCTTCAGCCCAGGATTGCGCTCAAACACGCCCGAGAACACCAGCATGCCCATGATGTCCTGACAGCCGCGGATGATGGACTGGAAGCCGTTGATTCTGGGGCCGCGCACGCCGCCGCCCAGCACCCCGCCGGCATCGCCGGTGGTCAGGATGTGGAAGGAGAGCGGAAGCTCCAGATCGATAGCGGTCTGCCAGAACTTGTCATAGTCAGGGTGATCGTAGTCGAG
>DMKG01000251.1:1608-4834 GCA_003454415.1 Alphaproteobacteria bacterium | reverse complement strand
GGGATGAGACGCTTGCGGTCGGTGGAGCAATAATCCAGCAGCCAGCGGTTATAGGCCTGCATGCAGACCCGTTTGTAGGCGTAATCCTTGTGATTGCAGAGCAGCATGCCCACGCTGGGATAAAGAACTTCGGCTGCGACGCCGTCACGGTCCTGATCAGCAAGGCGGTATTTGGAATCCCAGCCACCCTTGTGCAGGGTTTCGAAACGGGCCCCGTCCACCCGCAATTCTTCAGGTTGCTTGCCGGCGGCGGCAATCAGCGCCATCGGCACCGGATTGTCCATGCCATTGACCACATAGATGTCGCCAATGCCTTCCACGAATTTGACATGGGGGGCGACATCACGGAATTTCGGATCGATATAATCGCTGTAACAGTTTGGCGGCTCAGTGATATGGGAATCAGCCGAGATGGGTTTCTTGATCATTCTGGGTATTCCTCCTGTTTGAACGCAATTCCTTATAACATATTTTTTCTATAAAAGGAAATTGTTCGCCACTGTTCATTCTGGCAATGGACGGTCCGGCTCAGGGGGTATAGGTAACCTTTCCCTGGGACAGGACAACATTCCCCTTCTGGGTTTCCGCCTGGATAATGGCTTCGCCGGGCGCAGTTCTCCAGATTTTGGTGATGATGGCGTCGCCAAACTCCACCCTGTCGGCGAAACGGCCGGTCATGGAAGTGAATTTCGCCGGGTCGTTATTGCAAAGGGCCTTCAGCGCCGCGCGGCCGATAAAGCCATAAGTGCACAATCCGTGCATGAAGGGGGCGTCAAATCCGCCCAGTTTTGCGAATTCCGGATCGATATGGATCGGATTCCAGTCCCCCGAAAGGCGGTAGATGGCCCCCTGTTCCAGCAGGGGCGTCTGGGAAACGGTTGCGTCCGGCGCGCGGTCCGGCGGAACGTTCCGGCCTTCGGTGGAAGGGCCGCGCTCGCCGCCAAAACCGCCCGCGCCGCGCACGAACAGGCTGGCGTAAGTGGTCAGCAATACGCCGTCCCCGTCCTCCAGCGTGCTTTCGATGCCGATGACGGCGGCCTTGCCCTTGTCCCAGACCTCTACAATCTTGCCGAACACCTTGGCCTTGGCGCGTGGCGGGATCGGACGTTTCAGCGTGATGGCCTGTTCGCCATGCAGCAGCATTTCCAGCCGCAGATCGATATTCTCCATGGCGCCGATCATGCCCCGCCCTCCCGGGATGACGGCGAAGGTCGGCAGCACTTTCGGCCCCTTTCCCTCATAGACGAATTCAAGCTCGTCAGCGGGTTTTGAGCCAACTCCGAGCGCATAGAGGATCGTATCCTTGTGATCCCAGCTCACCTCGACGGGCTCGAACACATGACCCAGCAATTTCCCATTCAAAGGCAGTTTCGGCATGTTCTTTGGCTCCCCGGTTTTCAGGACGCGGTCAGCCTGCGTCCTGATCGATTTACCGTCAAAAGTAGCGCGCCCGTTCCGCCGGTCAATAGTCATCAGGCGCGTAGGCGGGTTTCTTTCCATCTGGCGGCCAGGACATCACGCCCTCTTCCAGCGGCACCTGCAGCGACAGCAGGATCTGCGAGATCATCCGCCAGTTGCCGATGGAGGCGACGATTTCAAGCTGCGCCGCCTCATTGGGCACATGCTTGACGCATTCCTTCCAGGCCGCCTCGGAAATCGCCCCATATTTCAGGATATCGTCGGTGGCGTGCAGCACCGCCTTGTCCGCATCGGTCAGGATCTTGGAGTTCTCCCAGTCCTTCACAGCCAGAATGACCTCTTCGGGAATTTTCATGCCGACCGCTACGCGCCAGTGCTGGGTCCATTCGTAATTGGAGCCCGTCGCCCAGCCGAGCCGCATGATAATCAGTTCGCGCAGGCGCCCATCCAGCTGATTGCCCTTGAACAGCAGCATGTTCAGAGTATTGCCGATTTCCCGCGCCAGCGGCGGGTTTTTCAGCAGAATGCGGAAAATGCTGAGCGGGGCCATGGTTTCGGGAATGCCTTCCGCTGCGGCGGCTTTTTTGGCTTCCTCGATGGACAGCATGGCGATGCGCGGTTTGTGACCGGACGACGATTTCATGAAATTCTCCCTCGTGTAGTGGATTTGAAGTTATTGCTTTGAGCGCAGCAGTTTCTTACAGCAACTTCACATCCCAGACCACACTAGCAATAAACCCCTGCTGACGTCCCTGCACTTGCCAAGTTCTTGCCGAGGCCGCCGTCCGCCCCTGAGCATTCGGGACTCCAGCAGCGTATTGTTTGTTCCGCGGTGGAGGGTATAATCTATTATACGTTTTCATTGAACCGCCAATAAAAAAGGAAACAGGGAAATGCCTCCGAAAAAATCACTCGCCATGGTTCAGACCGGACCCAAGAAGATCGAGCGCATGGATTTGCCCATACCCGATATTACCGCCGACACGGCGCTGATGCGCGTCGAAGCCTGCGGCATCTGCGGCAGTGATTATGAGCAGTATGAAGGCGTCATCAACATGCCGATGAAGGTGATTCCGGGGCATGAGCCGATCGGTTACATCGAGGCCATCGGCGATAACGCGGCCAGACGCTGGGGCGTGAATGTGGGCGACCGCGTTGCAGTGGAAACCATGATATCCTGCCGCTTCTGCCCCCCCTGTCTCGGCGGAAAATATCATCTGTGCGATAACCGCCGCATCTATTCCTATATCCCTATCGATCAGGGCGCGGGTCTCTGGGGCGGCTATGCGGAATACATGTATCTCGACCCCAATACGATTCTGCACAAACTGGACAAGACCCTGCCCACCGAAATTGCAGTGATGTTCAATCCCCTGGGGGCGGGATTCCGCTGGGCGGTGGAGATTCCCCAGACCAAACCCGGCGATACCGTCGTGATCATGGGGCCGGGCCAGCGCGGGCTTTCAAGTGTGGCCGCCGTCAAGGAAGCGGGCGCCGCCAAGGTCATTGTCACCGGACTGGAGGCGGACCGCCCAAAAATGGCCATCGCAAAACTGTTCGGCGCCGATCATACGATCGATGTGCAGAACGAAAAGGCCAAGGAGAAGGTAAAGGAATACACCGGGGGCAGGGGGGCGGATGTGGTGGTGGACGTTTCCGCCTATGCGACGGAGCCGGTGACCGACGCGCTCAGCTTCGTGCGTCCGGGCGGCACCATCGTGCTGGCCGGCGTCAAGGGCTACAAGCCGGTGCCCGCCTTCATTTCCGACATGATCGTAATGAAGGAAATCACCATCAAGGGGGCGAT
>DMKG01000251.1:1200-1343 GCA_003454415.1 Alphaproteobacteria bacterium | reverse complement strand
GAAATCACCATCAAGGGGGCGATGGGGGTAACCTGGTCGGGCTATGCCAGCGCCATCGAGCTGCTGGAAAAACGCACGGTGCCGTTCGAAAAGATGCACACCCATGATTTCGATCTGACCGAGGCCGAACTGGCGATCAAGAC
>DMKG01000251.1:630-893 GCA_003454415.1 Alphaproteobacteria bacterium | reverse complement strand
CTAGCGCGCCAGGTGCCCGGCGATGAATCGATTCACACCTGCCTTATTCCAAACCTGAAATAGCAAAGCGGTCATCATGGATTTTATACGGGACTGGGTGGAGAACTCCCCCTATGCGCAGTCGCTCGGCGTGAAACTGACTTCCTTGAGCGAAACCGGGGCGGCGTTTCTGCTGCCCTTCAACGAGCGTAACGCCAATCCGGGCGGCGCGCTGCATGGCGGCGTCTACGCCTCGCTTTCCTCCATCGGCGGGCATGCGGGGG
>DMKG01000251.1:0-344 GCA_003454415.1 Alphaproteobacteria bacterium | reverse complement strand
GCGGTGGCTCGGGCGGCGCTCGGGCCCGACAGCGGGCCGTGGCACACCATGGGCTTCCAGATCAATTATCTGGCGGCCGCCATCAATGAAGACGTGATCGGCGAGGCGAAATTGCTGCGCAAGGGCAAGGAATTGTGCTTCGTCGAAGTCACCACCCATACGAAGGACGGCAAGCCGACAGGACATGCGGCGCTGGCGATGCGGGGGCGCATGGGCCTCGCGCCCGCCAAAATGGTCAAATGCCCGGTGGATGCAGGCGGCGCGGAGGTCAGCCCCATGGGCAAGATGATGGGGGGCGTCAGCTTCATCGCGGCGCGGGGTCTGAAAGCCGAACAGATGGCGGA
>DMKG01000250.1:6718-8316 GCA_003454415.1 Alphaproteobacteria bacterium | reverse complement strand
TGACCTTCAGCCTGACCAAGCTCAACGCCTTTCTGGACGCCCTGTCGGCGGCGGGTGGCGGTGACCACCCGGAGGCGGTAGCAGCCGGCATCCGGGATGCGATTGAGCGCGGTGATTGGCGGCTTGGCGCCCGCAAAGTGATGGTGTTGATCGGTGATGCGCCACCCCATAAGGCCGATCTCAACAAAACCCTAGCACTGGTGCGCAAGTTTGTGGCCGACAATGGCCAGCTTTCGGCCCTGGATGTGTCTCATGAGTCCAATCCCGCCCTGATCGAGGCGGTGGTTGGCAGACCAGTCGATCACAATATCTTTCGCAATCGTCCGATTTATGATTTTCAACAGTTGGCCGAGGCGGGCGGCGGAGTCGCCGCCACCATGGCTGGCGAAGTCCAGATTACCCGCCAGTTGATGACGTTGATTCTGGGTGGGCGCTTCTTCGCGGAAGCCAGCTTGCTGATCGAAGGGGTCGGCCCGTGAGATGGGCGATCGTGTTGTGGGTGGTGCTGTGCATGCCTTTGGCGGCGGCTGCCACTGTTGGCACGCTGCGGCAGATGGCAGAGCAGGCGGCGGATGGCGGCGAGATCGCACGGTTGGAAGCCCGCCTCTCCGCGGCGTTGGCCGGCGACCCCGGCAAGTTGGTGCCTGGCGATTACCTGGAAGCCGCGCAAGTGATGGGGGAATTGGTTTCCCGGGCTCGGGTGCTGGGGTTGAGCGCTGCGGAATTCGCCCGGTTGGCGCACACGGCGGAACAATTGCGGACAGCCTGTCGCGGAAAGGTGCGGGATTTGGAGCGGGCCACAGGGGACCGGGAGGCTTTGCTGGAGAGTCTCTACCGTTCCGATCTCTGGTACGACATTAATCATGCGCTCTCGACATTCGGATATTGGCGCGCTTGGGCACTACTCAGCCTAGCCGAGAGCAAGCCCGACCGGGAGCGCTTGCAGGACCTCCACCGCGCGGAGGCGGCGTTCCGCGCCACCTCGGTGCGTATTCTCTATCCTGGCCTGGTGCAGGGTAGTTGGCTGGGGTTGGGATACGTTGCGTTGGCTCGCGGACAAGTCGAGGTTGCCCGGCAGCGGTTTGAGCGTCTGGTGCAGGCTCTGGCGGATCGGCCCGACAATCCGGTGCGCGAGCTTGCCGAGGCGGAATTGACGCTGTTGGCGGTGCGGCGCGGGGAGGTCGGGGAGCTGGCGGCACGGCCTCGTGAGCCGTTGAGCCCGATGCGAGCAGCAGTCGTCGCCGAGGAAGCCTTTGTGCTGCTAGAGCGCCGGCGACAGGAGAATATTGGGGCCATGCCTGCCGGCGAGCGGCTGCGACAGCTGATTGCCGAGGGCTTCCTGTCGGATGCGCTTCTGGCGCGCCTGCTGGAATATCGCGACGAGATCGTGGGTGAAGATCTGGGCGTGCTATCCCGGCTGATCGATGCCGAGTACGCTTATGCCTACGAGCAGTACAAGACGACCGTGATCAAATATCGGGAGTTTCGTGAGCAAGGTGGGGAGCAGCTGCCCATCGATACCAGCCCGTTTCACTACCATTATGTGGTGGCCCTATTGCGCACCGGGCTGCCGCGTGAAGCGCGCCGAGAAGTGGAGA
>DMKG01000250.1:0-6529 GCA_003454415.1 Alphaproteobacteria bacterium | reverse complement strand
CGCCGTTACATCCTGCGGTGAGGGCTGCTTTGCCCAAGCTCGACTGGGTGGTGGCGGAAGCCGTCTATGAACAGCATCCAACCGAAGCGAATCGACGATATTTCGAGCGCGCTGCACAGGTATTTGTCCAGCAGGCGCCAGGTGATAGCGACGCTGGTATCGCACATCTGAGCCTGGCGCGCGCCAGCGAGGATCCGGGTGCCGTCGCGCGTCACTTGCGTGCGGCGCGCGCCGATCCGACGTTGCGCGGCGACGTCGCGCTCACTACCCTGCATCGCGCGGTCAGCGAGTTCAATCGTGCCGTGGCGCGGAACGACTCTGCCACCCAGGCACAGGTGGCCAGGAATATCCTGGCGGCGTTGGAGGATATTCCCGGGAAGCAAAGGCGGCAGCCCTGGTTTCGTGCGCTTGCGCTGCAAATGCGTGTCGTGCTGGAGGCGGACTTGCCACGTTTGCTTGCAGAGATCGATGCCATGTTGTCCGAGGCCGAGACCGACTCCCGAGTACGTCCGGTATTGCTCTGGTCGAAATTGCGTGCATTGTTGGCGGCCGAGGATCGCGCGGGTTTGGAGGCCATGGCCCACGCTATCGCCTTGCGTGGCGATGACGCCGACGGTGAACGGCAGCTCTATCAATTCTTGCTCGAATTGGAACGCGCGGAGCGCTATGCATTGCTCGCCGCGTTGGCCGAGCCTTTCGCCGCCGCGCTGGCCGGGCAGGGTAGGGATCTGCGGCAACTGACCCTGTTGCGCATCCGTACCGCGGTCGCGCTCGGCGATGCTGACGCCGGCTTCGCCCTGGCGCAGGGGATGGTGCGAGAGTTTCCGGATTCTGGCGATGCTTGGTTCGCTTATGCCGAGGTGGCCGCGCAGAGTGGCCGGAGCTTTGAAGCGGATCGGGCCTGGGCGCGCATCGTGGATGCCACGCCGGCAGGTTCTCCCCATTGGCGAGATGCCATGGTGCATCGTTTGGCACTGGCAGGTGATCCGGCTGCGGCTTGCACGTTGGCCGCGAAGCTTAGTGTGTACCGTCATCTGCTCGAGCAGGAGGAGAAGGCGGTACTGACGCGTGTCGTGAAGGGCTGCTCCGGCTAGGAGGTCGTGGCGTACCAAGAGATCAGGGGGAGACCTATGCATATCAGAAAATATGATTGCGATTACAGCCGTAGGCATTTTCTCGAGCAACTGCGTACGGGTGTGCTCGCAACGGGCGTTTTGGCGCCGCTGTGGCCGACCCTGGCGAGGACCGGGGAGATCACTGGCGTTTATCCCGATGAGTTGTTGTCTATCGAAGCCTATACCGGCGACAAGATGACCGCCGACATCATCAACTTTCTGGATTATCTGAAGGCGAAGAAGGCGATCGTGGTCGCTCATTCCATGGGGGCGATGCTGACGCTGCGGCTCCTGACCCAGTATCCCGACAGGTTCACCACGGCCGTGCTGTGCGGGGTGGGGGCGCGTATGCTGGAAAAGCGCGATGACCGCCAGATCATGGCTGAAGGCATGACGGCTGCCGACGCCAAGAACATCAAGGACGAACACGCCCTTTCCTTCCGCGCCTTCGCTGAAAGCACCAATAGCGACAAGCAGGCGCTGGCGGCCTGCATCAGCGCCGCGCGTCCGGCGTTTGATGAACAGAAGCTGGCGAAAATCGCCATCCCTGTCATGGTGATCACGGGTTCGGAGGACGATCTCAGCGGCAAGCCAGAGCCTCTGGCGGCTTTGATACCTGGCGCAAAGGCCGTAACGGTCGAGGGCGCAAGCCATCACACCATAATGGGGGATCCTGACTTCAAGCAGGAAGTGCTGCGGTTTCTCAACATCCGGCTGAAGCCGGTCATGCTGGACGATGACGAGGAAGACCGCTGGAAGCGTTAGGACCGCGCCTTTAACGCGTCCCCAGTGATACGATCAGAAGGAGGAGCCAAATCCAGGAAAGCGCCTGCCAGAAGCGCAGAGGATTGCGTTCATATAAAGACATTTGCCGCGGTGACTGCGAAGCGCCGCGCGTCAGCCCGTTTTCAAGCTCGAACGCAAATTCCAGAACATCGCCCTGACGTTCTTCCGGATTGATTGCAATCGAGCGCATGATGGCGAAATCCAGCCAGGCCGGCAGATCCGGGCGCAGGCTGGAAAGGGAAGCCGGTTTTCGGAAGCGCGGACGCGAAAAGGGCTCGATCTCACCATAGGGATAGGTCCCACCGGAGAAAGCCCTGTACAAAGTAACCCCCAGGGCGAAAAGATCCGTCTGTTCATTTCCCGTCCCGCCCGCGAACATTTCCGGCGCCATATAGCTCGCCGTGCCTGGAATCGCATCGGCGGTCAGGTCCGCCATATTGGGAACCAGCGCAACGCCCAGATCGAGCAGCTTCAGATCGCCATTTTTCAGCAGCATGACGTTATCCGGCTTGATATCGCGATGAATGATCTTCGCTCGATGGAGCGCCGCCACCCCTTTGGCGAGATTGATCCCCATCGTCACCCCTTCTGTCAGACTGAGAACGGGTTTGCGCCCCAGGCGCCTCTCCAGGGTTTCCCCATCATAATAGGGCATGACGGAATAAAGCCGGGTTCGGCGCTCTGGCGGCGTCTCGATGATCTGGCCGACATAGGGACTGCGCACCTGCGCCGCGACCCAGCTTTCCCGGGCGAAGGCGGAGCGGTAATTAGCATCGCTGGTTATGCGGGGATGCGGAAACTTGATGACCAGCGGCCGTTTGTCCTGCTCGTCAGTGGCGAGGAACAGGCGGCTGTAACGGCCATCGGACAGCATGGCGCCAAGGTGAAAGCCGTCTACCCGCTCGCCGGGTTTCGGAAGCTCCGACACCGGCAGAAAATCGAGCGCCGCCTCTAGACTCGCATTGTCAGGTTCGGGCAGGTTGAGAATATCCAGGACGATGACGCTGACATTGTCCTGACTGCCGGCTTCCAATGCTGCTGCTGCAAGGCGATTGGCCGCTTCTTCCGCCGACATGCGCAGCGCCAGATGCGCCGCGATCTGCCTATCCGGCATTACAGAGTGCACGCCGTCGCTGCAGATCAAAAAGCGGTCGAATGGCTCCAGGCTGACCCGAACATGATCCGCCAGAAGATGCTCTTCCAGGCCAATCGCCCGCAACAGCACATGGGACTGGTCCGGATGCGGGTGAATGTGATCGCGGGTCAGGCGCTGAAGCTGATTGGCGCTGAAGCGGTAAATGCGGCTATCTCCCACATGGGCGGTATGCGCCTCCCGCCCGATCAGAATCAGTCCACTGAAAGTCGTGGACATGTCGCGCAGGGCCGGGTCCGCCTTTCCCTGGGCCAAAGTCCAGCGATTAATGGCGGCAAGGGTTCTGGCCGCGGCCTGCTCGACGCTCAGGGATTCAGGCTGGGAATGGAACCCGTCAAAAAAGCTGCGAACGCAAAGCTCAGCCGCTTCACGCCCGCCGGCCGCACCCCCCACCCCATCGGCGACCGCAGCGATATATAGCGGGCGTTTCCAGCCCCCCGGCAGGGGCGCAAGCGCCGCAGCAAAATCTTCATTGCGCTCACGCCTGCCTTTCTCGCTGGCGACGCCGATCTGTATCTTCAGAGTGGCGGCCTGCGCGCTGACCGGCATTATCAGATGCGCGCGCCGGAAACCGCACCCCATGTGGTGCGCCAGCGCCGCTTCACCTGAAACAGCGCCGTCAGTCCGATCAGAGCAAGCAGACCGAAGACCAGAAAACCGGAACTGAATTCACCGGTAAGGCCCTTGGCGGCCCCCAGCGTCTTGGCCAGGAAATAACCGCCAACTCCGCCCGCGAACCCGACCAGACCCGTCATAACGCCGATTTCCTGCCGGAAGCGTTGCGGAATTAACTGAAACACCGCCCCATTGCCCATGCCCAGCGCCAGCATACCGAGAGAAAACAGAATCACGGCGCCCCAGGCGATTGCCGGCATGCCGGTAAAACTCCATTCCTTTGCGTCCATGCCCAGATCCGCAGGGAGCGGCCCTTCCGGCATGAATGAAATTATGAAATAGGCCACAGCCACCAATGCGAACAGGATGGAGAGCGAGCGTATCCCCCCCACCCGGTCGGCGATCATTCCGCCAATTGGGCGAAAGCCAGAACCGCACGCCACGATGATGGCCACCATAAGCCCGGCCGCCACGCCCGACACATGATACTGCGTGGTGAAATACACCGGCAGCGCGCTGGCCAGACCGACAAATCCCCCAAAGGTGATGAAATAGAACAGCATGAACCACCAGCTATCCTGATCCCGCAGAACCGTTTTATAGCTCTGGAAATTTACCGGACGGCGCGCATCCGGCGCATCCCTCGCAACCAGCAGGTAAACCATAAAAGCAAACGCCAGGGGAATCAGCAAAAATCCGAAAGTATTCTGCCACCCATAAGCTTCCGCCAGAGAGGGTACGAAAAGGGTGTTCAGCACGACGCCAGAATTTCCAGCCCCGGCGATCCCCATCACGATCCCCTGATAATGCGGCGGATACCATCGGCTGGCCTGTGGCAGCGCGACCGCGAAAGCAGCCCCCGCCACTCCCAGCGCCACCCCCAGCACCCTTACCTGCATCACGCTGTCCAACCCGAAGAGCCAGGCGCTGGCGATGGCGGCAATCACGATCAGCTGTCCGGTGATGGCGGTGCGTCGGCCGCCAAAATGATCGGCCAGCATCCCTACAGGTATGCGCAGGATCGCGCCGGCCAGAATAGGAATGGCGACAAGGGTCAGTTTCTCTTCCACCCCGATCTCCAGATCCCGTGCGATATAAAGGATCAGAGGCCCCAGAGTGACCCAAACCATGAAACTGAAATCAAAATACAGGAACGCCGCCAGTAATGTCGGCCAATGACCCGATTTGCGAAAATCCCGAAAATCCACCGATGTGATCCTTTAAGAGTTGATTCGCCTTCACCATACTTCTTGTGCGTCGCAAAATAACTGCTAGCACGACTTTCAGGCAGTTCCGCAACTTATGTGCCAATAAAATATGCTGGGATTTCCTGAAACGGCCGAGAAAAACGGCACATAATTTAGGCATTACCTGTTGCCAAAAGCATCACCCGCAGGTTTCGCGCGCAACCTTCACGCACAAATATTGCGCATCGCAATATGGCATTTCTGTTGCACTGCAAAGTGAGTGTCCTTGCGCATTGGCGGTTCCAATGCACGCTTTTCAACAGGAGAACGGCTTTGAAAATGAATCAACCTACTTACCGTTTGCTCGGAGTATTGACGGCAACGCTCATGGGGAGCGCTGCAGCGCACGCGGCCACCCCGCCAGAATATTTTTTTGGCCGCGTTGGCGATGCACTGAGTTCCGGGAAACCGATCTTTGTCGCACGTTTGCGTTATGAGGATGTGGAGCAATCAGGTCTGCCAAACAGAGATGGCGATTCCCTGACCTTACGCACGGTGCTGGGTTATGAAACCGGCGTGATAAACGGATTTACCGGAACACTGGAGTTTGAGGACGTGCGCGCCGTCACCGGCAATCACGATTACAATGACGGCGTCAATCGAAGGGCGACCTATCCATTGATCCTCGATCGCGAGGGAACCGAAGTGAACCGCGCCCAGATCGCCTATGCCGGTCTTCCCAAAACCACCTTCACCCTTGGACGTCAGCGGATCATTCTCGACAATGAACGTTTCGTGGGGAATGTTGGCTGGCGGCAGAACGAACAGACCTATGACGGGGTGCGGCTGGACAATATGTCGCTGCCCAACACGACGGTCAGCTATATGTATATCAATCAGGTGAACCGTTTTGTGGGTGCGGATAACCCCTTGGGCAAATACAAGGGCGACATTCATCTGGTGAACCTGTCCTACAATCTCAAACTGGGCGGGTTCGACTGGGGAAAAGTCACCGCCTATTCCTATCTGCTGGACCTTGATAACGCGCCGCTGCTGTCAACGGAGACCTATGGCGTAAGATTCGCCGGCGCCCATCCTTTATCCCATACCTGGAAAGTGCTGTATGGATTGGAATACGCCAATCAGGATGACTATCAAAACAACCCGGCCAGCTTCAACAATGACTATTACATGGGTGAACTGGGTCTGACCCGGGACAGGCTGCTGGGCGGTTCGCTGACCGGCACGGTGAATTACGAAGTGCTGACCGGAGAAAAGGGCATAGGGTTCAGCACGCCCCTGGCGACCGGGCATAAGTTCGCCGGCTGGGCGGATGTGTTTACCGCGCTCACGCCAGGTGCTGGCCTGGAAGACCGGGAAGCCATGCTGGTCTTTACCAAGAAACAGGTCCTGGGCGTCGACGTTCTGCGCTTCAGCGCGGCCTATCATGATTTTCAATCCGATGGCGGCCATATCGACTATGGCGATGAGACGAATCTGATGGTGACCGCCGATGTCTGGAAGCGGGTATCCCTGCTTGCGAAATACGCCGATTATGACGCGGACGCCTTTAAAGGCGTCCGCGTCATAATCGGCGTATTTCGCAAGCAGGGATACCCGCTTCCAGACATCGGCGGTCACCATCAGATTCGTCTCATCGCCATAGTCGATAT
>DMKG01000110.1:19208-35685 GCA_003454415.1 Alphaproteobacteria bacterium | reverse complement strand
CGGTTCAGGATCGCGTCCGCCACTTGTTGGGCGGCCGCGTTTGCGGCCGCGTCCAACTTGTCCGAGATCAGGGGGTAGAGCCTGTGTCCGCCGGTTGCGCTCATGCCATTCTCACGGGCTGATGAATTCGATGCTGCGCGGGGCGGTGATTTCTATCCGGGATTCAGGGCCGGGATCGAACAATTCGCCATCCACGGTGAAACGGGAAGTTAGGCCAAGCTGCAAACGGTCTGCGCTGCCGCTGTGATACCCCGCCTCCGCCATCCAGGGCTGAGGACGGCCCAACAATACGGGAAGGACGCCAGCCCGAAGCCGTATGGGCGGAGCAGCAATATCCGTATAGCGGATGGCGCCGTTCTGGCCGCCCCAGAAGGGATTCAACCGCAGGATCAGACGGTGAAGCGTCGTCGCCAGGATGATGAAATGCGGCCCCTTCCGGCCGGCGCCGTCATCGGCCTGCAGGCGCATCAGCGTGCTTTCAACATCTGGGTCATAGGGTTGGCCGCGCAGACTTCGCCACAGCATGGCGCAAAGGGTCCAGATCACCGCTGCGCCATGATAAAGACCGATCCGGTTGGCCTTTTCCGCAGCGAGCTCCGTCCCAGCGGAAAAGGCGCCCGCGCCAAAAAACAATCCGCAGATGGGCGTCTCGTCGAGGCCGTAACGGCGGATCTCGAGGATACGCCGTCTTTTCCTTTTTCCGGTCAGTCGTCCCTCCCCGGCGGCCTTCAGCAGGGGCCGTAACCCGAATCCCCCCACGTCATGGGCGATGAGGTTGGTCTTGCCTGCCGGAATGATCGCAAGTTCGGGCCGCCATTCCGCATCCAGCCGAAGCAGGGCCGTCAGAACCTCGCGCACCGTGCCATCGCCGCCATTGACGGCGATAATCTCCATGTCCCGACTTTTGAAATTCCGCAGCGCTTCCAGCAGCGCCTCCGGGTCCTGTGGTTCGGCAAAGCCCGCCAAGGCGTCATCGCTCTCAACCGCCTTCAGCTTTGACCGGCCGTTCCTGTTGCCGTGGCTTCTGGGATTGCTGATGAGCGCCAGCCGGTTCACGCGGCAAGCCAGGAACGAATGGCCAGGCCGCGGCGCTTCACCCCCGCCGCCTGGAATATCTGCATGAAGTGGATGCCGATACAGATGAGGGTCCACAGGGCGACGGCGAGCATGCCAAGATCGGGGCGGCCGATAATGGCGCTGAGCGTGAGGAGGATGAGATTGGGGTTGCGTCTTGCCGTGATCAGGCGGAAGCGGCTGTCAAAGGGCCTCCAGACATGGGGCGCAATGCCGAAAATCCAGGTGAAGCCGCCTTCCTGCAGCCGCTGCAGGACATAGCCGCCGAT
The DNA here is from genome assembly GCA_003454415.1 of Alphaproteobacteria bacterium. Classification (GTDB taxonomy): domain Bacteria; phylum Pseudomonadota; class Alphaproteobacteria; order UBA11222; family UBA11222; genus UBA11222. The sequence continues at coordinate 34,342 of DMKG01000110.1, read as the reverse complement.
GACGACGCCAAAGATGAGGGAGGGCTGCCAAAGCACGCCCCCCGCCGCCGCGATGCCCAGGCCCCAGGCCCAATACCAGAATGGGGGATGGATCAGATCGATGCCGTGATCAAAAATATTCCCGAAGAAACTGGAGGTAACCGTCACCCGCGCAAGCTTGCCATCCACCGTATCCAGAAAGGTCATGCCCCATGCGGCCAGCAGGCCAAGTCCAAACTGCCCATTCAGGAACAGAAGATAAGCAAGGAGCGTCAGCACGGCGCCAACAGAGGTCACCATATTGGGGGTGACGCCCTGCCGCGCACAGAAGCGGGTGACGTGGAAGGCGGGCCAGGGCCAGACATGTTTGGTGATGATGTCCGTGACGCCTTTATAGACGGCGGCGAAAAGATCCCGTTCGATCTGCGGCTGGGTAAGGGCGGTGATGGGCATGAGATAGGCTGTGATCCGCTTCTTCAGTTCCGCACTGTAAGCCCCGGCGCCTTCCGTTGAAAGAGGGGTGGCGCTCACGCCTTCAGGCAGTCCGGCCTCGTCCGGCGGCGCCTTGCGCGCCATCCATTCCGCCATGGCGCCGGCATGGACCGTTTGGATATGTGCGCCGGCGATCTGGCCGCTGACGGGATCGGCAAGAAGGCTCCCGGGGCTGGCGGCAAGCGCAAGCAGCAGGTTTTCCTCTAAAAGATAATCCCCGCGGACCATAACTACGGAAGCGGCGTCCTGGATGGGCGCCGGCCAGAAAGCCGCGTCTGCGAAGCCGGCGCTGGCGAATTGACGCATCAGTCTTGTTCCGCCATCCAGTCCAAAGATGGTGACGGGCGAATGTCCGATGATGCGAATGGCGGGTGCGGGTTTTGCGGTCATGGATAGGTTTCGGGATTTCAGCGGTGTACAGGAGGCTTCGCTCTTATACGCATTGCCGGGGCAGGCACCAAGACCCAGATCCGGGGCATTGCGCCTCAGGCTGGGGATTTTGCCGCGGATAACATGTAATTGACCTCCTGATCGGCGCTCAGCACCCAGCGATCGTTCAAAATCCGGTAGCTTACGCCAGTGCGCGCCACGACGCGCAATCCCAGACCTTCCAGCTTTGCCGCCAGTTCATCCGGGCTGATGAATTTGTTCCAGTCATGGGTGCCGCGGGGCAACCATTGCAGAAGATATTCGGCGCCGAGGATCGCCAGGGCGTAGGATTTCAGGGTGCGGTTCAGGCTCGCCATCACCATCAGGCCGCCGGGTTTCAGCAACTGCGCGCAGGCGGCCAGAAAAAGGTTCTGATCGGCCGCATGCTCGATCACTTCCAGATTGAGGATGACGTCGAAGCGGTCCTCTTCCTCCACCAGGGCTTCGGCGCTGCCGTGCCGGTAGTCGACGCCCAGCCCCTGGGCGAGGGCATGGGCATGGGCCGCAGCGATATTCTCCGCCGATGCGTCAACACCTGTAATCTGCGCCCCAAGCCGGGCCATGGGTTCGCAGACCAGACCGCCGCCACATCCGATATCCAGCATGCGCAGCCCGCGGAAGGGCAGGGGGTTCTGGCCCGCCCGCCCGAAATGGGCGCCGATCTGATCCCGGATATAACCAAGCCGGACGGGATTGAATTTATGCAGCGGGCGAAACGGGCCATGGGGATTCCACCACTCCCGGGCTTGCGCGGAAAACCGCGCCACTTCATCCGGATCGATGCTGCTGGGGGGTGAAGAAGTCATGAATGCCCACGGGTAAGATTAAGTGTTCCCAAACTTGCGCCCTGCACGGCATTTCAGTATGGATAACCCGCACCGGCCCTGCAAGGGCCAGGCGTATCTTTTGCAGGAATGGTTGATGGATGGCCCGGCTGGTTATGAAATTCGGCGGCACTTCAGTCGCAGATATGGAACGCATCGCCCATGTTGCCGCCCGGGTAAAGCGGGAGGTCGCTGCGGGAAATCAGGTAGCCGTCGTGGTGTCGGCCATGGCGGGGGCGACGAATCAGCTTGTGGCTTACTGCAATCAGGCGGCGAAACTGCCGGACAGACGGGAATATGACGTCGTCGTCGCCAGCGGCGAACAGGTAACCTCCGGTCTGTTGGCCCTGGCCTTGCAGGATATTGGGGTTCCGGCGCGCTCCTGGATGGGCTGGCAGCTTCCGGTCACGACTTCCGGGGCGCATGGTTCAGCGCGCATCCTGGATGTCGGCGCAGAAGCGCTGGAGGCTGGCTTTGAACGCGGTGAGGTGGCGGTGGTGGCGGGCTTTCAGGGCGTCGGACCCGAAGAACGCATCACCACTTTGGGGCGGGGCGGTTCTGACACCAGCGCCGTCGCTCTGGCGGCGGCGATCCATGCGGAGCGGTGCGATATTTTTACGGATGTGGACGGGGTCTACACCACCGACCCCCGTATTGTCGCCAAAGCCCGCAAGCTTGATCGCGTCACTTATGAGGAAATGCTTGAAATGGCCTCATTGGGGGCCAAGGTCTTACAGACCCGCTCGGTGGAGCTGGCCATGGTGCATAATGTCCGGGTGCAGGTGCTGTCCAGCTTTGAGGACAGGCCCGGCACTCTGGTTTGCGATGAGGGAGAGATCGTGGAACAAGAGGTTGTAAGCGGAATTGCCTATTCCAAGGATGAAGCGAAAATCACCCTCATTCGCGTGGCCGACAAGCCGGGCGTCGCCGCCAGCATATTCGGGCCTCTTGCAGACGCCAATGTCAATGTAGACATGATCGTGCAGAATGTGTCGGAGGACGGCAGATCCACCGACATGACCTTTACCATCGGCCGCGCGGAACTGGAGCGCGCCCTGCAGGTCATCAACAGCCTGAAAGAGCAAATCGGCTTTGCCCAAATTTTAAGCGACGCCAATGTGGTCAAGGTGTCGGTGATCGGGGTTGGCATGCGCAGTCATGCCGGCGTCGCCAGCCGGATGTTCAGGGCGCTGGCGGAAAAGGGCATCAATATCCAGGTGATCTCTACTTCCGAAATCAAGGTCAGCGTGCTGATCGCGGCGGAATATACCGAACTGGCTGTTCGGGCGCTTCATACGGCCTTCGGGCTTGACGCCGACTGAATCTGGCATGTTTTATGCCTGTAATGTTTCTGCATTAAACTTCGGGGTCTGATGCGCATGGCCGGATATTTTACCCATAGGGAAACGGGCTGATGCTGGCGGGCTCGCAAGGTGGTCCGCGGCTCCTGCTCCGGCGGCTGCGCGAGATCATGGCGGAGCCAAAGGACACCCAGTCGCGCCTGAACATGGTTGTGCGCGCCATCGCCGCCAATATGGTGGCGGAGGTGTGTTCGCTCTACCTCCTGCGCGCCAATAACTATCTGGAATTGTTCGCCACGGAAGGTTTGAACCCCGACGCTGCGCACAGGACGCATCTGGCGGTAGGCGAAGGCCTTGTGGGCCTTGTCGCCGAAACCGCCGACACGGTGTCCCTTCCGGACGCGCAGGCGCATCCGAAATTCGCCTATCGGCCTGAAACGGGCGAAGAAATCTACAAGTCCTTCATGGGTGTGCCGATGCTGCGCGGCGGCCGCGTGATCGGCGTGCTGGTGGTGCAGAACCGCACCATGCGCCATTATGAGGAGGAGGAAGAGGAGGCGCTGCAGACCATCGCCATGGTTCTGGCGGAAACCGTCGCTTCCGAGGCGCATCCCGCGAATGCGGGTGAGCTAAGCGATGTAGCGCCAGAAATCGGAGCGGTGCTGGCGGAAGCCCGCACCTATCGTTTTCACGGCAAGGGTCTTGCCGAGGGGCTGGCTTATGGCAAAGTCATGCTGCATGCCCCCAGGGTCGATATCACCCATATCATCGCCACGGATATCAAGAATGAGATGTCGCTGCTGGATCAGGCCCTGCAGGATCTGCATCGGGAGCTGGAGGAAATGCTTTCCAGGGACAAGATCTCCAGCGCCGGCGCCCATCGGGATGTATTGGAAGCCTATCAGATGTTCGCCCGGGATCGCGGCTGGACCCAGCGCCTGAAGGAGGCGGTGGCGTCGGGTCTGACGGCGGCGGCGGCTGTGGAACGGGTGCAGATGGAAAATCGCGCCCGCATGCAGCGCGTGCGGGACGACTATTTGCGGGAACGCCTGCGTGATCTGGATGATCTGTCCAACCGGCTTTTGCGTCATCTGACCGGCCAGATCCATGTGCCGGAGGCGTCCCATATGGCTGAAAACACCATCCTCGTCGCCCAAAGCATTGGGCCGACGGAACTGCTGGATTATGACCGCAGCAAACTGATCGGTCTTGCGGTAGAGGAAGGCGCCGACACCTCCCATGTAGCGATTGTCGCGCGCGCCCTCGAAATTCCCATGGTCGGCGGCGCAAAAAACATACTCGATTGGGTCGAGCCGGGCGATGGCGTTATCGTGGATGGGGATTCCGGCGCGGTTTATGTGCGCCCGACCGAGGATGTGGTGAACGCCTATCTGGACCGCATGCAGGTTCGCGCGCGCCGCCAGGCGGAATTTGACGCCCTGCGCAGCCGTCCGGCGATCACCAGAGACGGAGAGCGCATTCGCCTTGAGATCAATGCGGGTCTGATCGTGGATTTACCCCATCTCGACGATACCGGCGCGGACGGCATAGGCCTGTTCCGAACGGAGCTTCAGTTCCTGATCTCGGCGGTGTTCCCCCGCTTCGAAACCCAGCGCCGTCTCTACAGCAGGGTGCTGGAAGCGGCGGGCCAGCGGCGCGTGATCTTCCGGACGCTGGATGTGGGGGCCGACAAGACGCTGCCTTATCTGAGGCAGCGGCTGGAGGAAAATCCGGCTATGGGATGGCGTGGCACACGGCTGGCGATGGAGCGCCCCAGCCTGCTGAAATACCAGATTCGCGCCCTGCTCGCAGCCGCCGCTGGACGGGATCTCAACCTCATGTTCCCAATGATCAGTGAGATCAGCGAGTTCAGGCAGGCAAGGGCTCTGGTGGATGAAGAAGTTGCGCGGCTGCATGCGGCAGGCGCCCAGCCCCCTGCAAGTTTGCGCATCGGCACCATGCTGGAAGTGCCAGCCCTGGTATGGCAATTGCCCCAGCTCTTGCCGCTGGTGGATTTCATCTCGGTCGGATCCAATGATCTGATGCAGTTTTTCTTCGCTTATGACCGCAGCAATCCAAAGTTTTCCGGCCGCTATGACGCCTTGAGTCTGCCCGTCCTGCAGTTTTTGCGCTATATTGTCGAAACCTGTGGGAGCTATGGGGTTCCGGTGGGATTATGCGGAGAAATGGCGGCCAAACCCCTGGAGGCGATGGCGCTTATTGGGATTGGGTTTCGCGCCCTGTCCATGTCGCCAATGGCGATCGGTCCCGTCAAGAAAATGGTGATGGACCTGCAGGCTGCCGAAGTAACCGGACTTCTGAGTAGCTGTCTGAAATCGAACCACTCGGATATACGCGGTTGTCTGACGGAATACGCCGCAGAAAAAAAAGTTCCGCTTTAAGGATTTCCTAACCCTATTAGACTGTTAATATTACCCGTCCGATCCCGCCCTGTGGGATGCTGTGCAGGCTTTTCATGAGTTTGCAGTGTGGCGGGTTCAGGATTGAGGATGGCTCTCAAGGCGCTGGGTGTTGGGCATGGGGGGTCTGGTCATGACTGGTCATGAACAGGAATATGGCGGTGTGGGCCGGGATTTGCGGCGCGCAAGGCAGGCTTGCGGCCAGGAGATCTCCAGCGCGGCGCAGGTATTACGCATCAACAGCAGCCATTTGAGAGCCTTGGAGGAGGGGCGCTTTGGCGATCTTCCGGCCGCTGTTTATGTGCGTGGATATGTCAGGGCGTATGCCGATTACCTGCATCTGGACGCGGATGAAATGCTGCGCAGGGTGCATCAGGAACATTATGCGGAGGTGGAAAACGAGGAGTTGAACTTTCCCGCTGCGCCTGACGAATTGCGGCCTCCAGGGTCGGGCATTCTGCTCTATGCTCTGGCGATCGCTGCACTGGTCATCTCCGGCTGGTATTATCTTCACGGCGCAGAAGAGGCGGCCAGTCCGCAGATTGCAAAGCCGCCTGAATTGGACAGCGTGCTTCCCGCGGTTCCTGTATCGCCTGAAAACCCGTCGGGGCCGTCAGAACCATCCGCCATTTCTTCACAGACTTCCCCTGACGAACGGGCGCCGGTGGCGCCGCTTATTCCTTCCATTGAAGAGTTGCTCAAGTCTGACGGGGGGATGGAGCCAGAGGCCTCTGGCTCCATTACCGGCGAAGCGATTCCAGAACAGCAGCGGGATACCGCTGACCTGCCGCCATCCCCGCCCTTGATCGCCAGTCCTGGCGGCGTCATTGCCCAGGCGTCTCCATCCGGGGCGCCGGCCTCGCCCGTGCTGCTGCGCGCCACCGCGGATACATGGATGCAGCTGATCCGGCCGGATGGAACGGAGGTGAAATCCTGGGTGATGCGTGCGGGCGAAGAGTATGTTCCGCCTGGCGAAGAGGGGCTGAGCCTGACCATTGGCAATGCGGCCGCCCTTCGTCTTTTTCTGGATGGCGCGGAACAATCGCCCCTTGGGGAAAGAGGGGCGGTCATACGGGGGCTTCCTCTGGACGCCGCCATCCTGCGGGAGCGTTTCAAGCCCTGAATCCCCGGTGACGGCTTCTTTTCATGTTCACATCGAAGGAAGCTCCGCATCCAGACGGAGCGCCTCTCTCACCTGCCTGGTTTGGGACCGACAAGAGGGCTGATCCGGTGAGCGGGAAGGGACTTTGTCTTCCAGCGGCCGGCCGTTCCCCCTGCGGTAACTTCAAATCCGTCCTATTTGGTGCTATAAACTGGCGCTCCTCATCCGCTGAGGTTTATTCAGGCGCATATATCATGATAACCGCTCCATGAGTCACAGACCTTACCGGGATATTCAACGGCGCAAATCGCGCCAGATATTTGTCGGCGATGTGCCGGTCGGCGGGGATGCGCCGATCAGCGTTCAGTCAATGACCAACACGATAACCGGCGACGTGAAAGCAACGTCAGCGCAGATCCGCGCGCTGGAACTGGCCGGCGCCGACATGGTGCGGGTGTCATGCCCGGACGAGGAAGCGACCCGCGCCCTGAAGACCATCGTGGATGAAGCCAGGGTTCCCATTATCGCGGACATCCATTTTCATTACAAAAGAGCGATCGAGGCGGCCAGAGCCGGCGCAGCCTGTCTGCGGATCAATCCAGGCAATATTGGTTCGCGGGACCGGGTGCGCGAGGTCGTTCAGGCGGCGCGCGATCACGGGTGTTCCATCCGTATCGGCGTTAATGCCGGTTCGCTGGAACGCAACCTGCTGGAAAAATATGGCGAGCCATGTCCCGCCGCCATGGTGGAAAGCGCCCTTTATCACGCCGCCATTCTGGAAGAGCACGATTTCCGCGAATATAAAATCAGCGTCAAGGCCTCGGACGTGTTTCTGGCGGTGGCGGCCTATCAGGAACTGGCAATAGCGGGGGATTTTCCGCTGCATCTTGGAATTACCGAAGCGGGCGGGCTGATGAGCGGAACGGTGAAAAGCTCGATTGGCCTGGGTTCGCTGCTGTGGGCGGGCATTGGCGACACCATAAGGGTGTCGCTTTCGGCGGATCCTGTTGAAGAAATCAGGGTGGGGTATGAAATTCTCAAAGCCCTCGGCCTGCGCCATCGCGGCGTGAATATCATCTCCTGCCCGTCCTGTGCGCGGCAGGGCTTTGACGTGGTTAAAACGGTCGCCGAGCTTGAACGGCGGCTTGCCCATATCGCCGCGCCCATCACCCTGTCCATCATGGGCTGTGTGGTGAACGGACCGGGGGAGGCGCGGGAAACCGATATCGGATTCACCGGCGGCGGCGCCGGGTCAGGCATGGTCTATGTGGCTGGCGCGCCGGACCACAAACTGGAAAACGGACGTCTGATCGAGCATATCGTCGAACTGGTGGAAGCCAAAGCCGCCGCGATGCAGGACGCCGGGACCCACAGCAAGGTAACGGCGGATGCGCCCGAATGACCTTTCGCCAATGACGCTGAGAAAATTTTTGCCTGCAAGAAGGCGAAGCGTTTGCCGGATCGCGGCGGTTTCCTTTCGAGACGAAATCTGCGCGATCAGCGCCTCTGTTTTCTGAGACTGTTTTCTCCGGGGCGGCTCCTAGTCTTACGCCTTTCCGGTCTTACGCCTTTTCGCGGCGGTTCAGATTGTCATTGGCGATCGCGTTGGCGTCGGGGATTTCGATGCGGAAAATGGAGCCGCCGGAACCGGTGCGCAGCAGGCGCAGATCGCCGCCGTGGGCGCGTGTCAAATCCCTCGCGATACAAAGGCCAAGACCGCTGCCGCCCTGGCTGGCTGTGGCGGCGAAGGGCTCGAACAACTTCGCGCTCAGAGCGGCGGGAATGCCAGGACCCGTGTCGATCACATCTATGGTGACGATGGAGCCTGTGCGGAAGGCTTCCACGCGCACGGAGCCGGAAGCCTCCATCGCCTGCGCCGCGTTTCGCCCCAGATTCTGCACGATACGGAAAACATGATCCGGATCGGCGTCTACCTCCAGGCCGTCTGGAACCGCATTGATCCAGCGGATGGAGTTATCCGCAGGAAAGCAGATTTCTGCGCCGATTTCAGTGACAAGCGGCGACAGTTCAAAGCGCAGCCGTCGCGGCGGCTTTTCGCGCGCGCCGCCATAATTAAGTGTATCCGTACACAGATCAATAGCCCGGCCAACAGACCGGATCAGGCTGGGGGTCAGCCGCCGTACGGTGGGATCCTTCACGTCGGAAAATCTTCCTGACACCAGTTGCACATTGGCCAGAATGTTGCGCAGATCGTGGTTGATTCTGCTGACGGCGCCGCCAAGCTCCGCCAGTCTCTCTTTCTGGCGCAGCGCCTGACGCAACGCCGCCTGCATTTGCGATAGTTCCCGTTCAGCTACGCCAATTTCGTCCTTGCGCCCGGATGGCTTGATCTGATGGCTGACGTCTTCCGGGTGCTTGCGGAACCCCACCATGCCTGCAGTCAGCCTGCGTATCGGTCCGACCATCATCAGATGCAGACTGAAATAGATCAAAGTCGCCGTAATAGCCGATATCAGCAGGGTGACGCGGATCACGCTCCAGGAATACTCCATCATCGCCTCGCGCAGGGGCCGCTCATACATGACAATATCGATAATGTCGCCGCCGCCATGGGCGGGGGCGTTCATCGCGCGGATAATACGCCCCTCCTTGGAAAACATCGCCATATAGGCGTCCGTAATGGCTTTCAGCGGGCCTACATTCCGCAAATCAAAATGCGCGTCGATCTCGTTTGGCAACTTACGCGCCAGCATCAGAAAGCGCGCGCTGTCCCGGCGTAGGGCAACCGCCAGCACGTCCGCATTCTCGAGCAGTTCCTGTTCAAGATGGATCGGAAGCGTATTGTTTTCCGCCGCTTCGACAGCCAGGCTGGCGATCTGCGCCCCGGCGATCTTGGCGTTCAGATATTGCAGGCGGAAATAGGCGATGGAGGGCACATACACCATGACGGACGCCAGCAGGATGAAGGCGGTGGTCAGCACCATCACCCGCCCCGAAAGACCTATTTTGGGATGCCGGAATTTACGCATAGCCTTGATCCAGACGGGTGAAACTGGCATTTCCTGTTTTATTGGCTGAATTGCTGTTATGATACCATTAAACCCGTCCAATCCCAAACCGGATGCCCTGAACCATTATTACCCCTCAGCACAGACTTCACCCGAAACAGATCCGCTATTGGTTTTGGGTGGCGGCGGCGTTGGGCTTCGCCCCAATTATGGTTTTTGCCGCCAATGGGATGGTTATCCCTTTGGTTCTGCTTGCGCTGGCCGTGCCGGGCTTATCGATTCTGCGCATCTCGCTTTCGGGGCTTGCGCGAACAGGCGCCGGCTGGGCTCTGGGCGGCTGGCTGGTGCTTGCGGGGGTGAGCCTCTTCTGGACGCCGGCGCCGGGTGACGCGGCGGATAAATTATTTCGGCTTGCGTTATTATGGCTGGGCGGCGTGGCCGCGCTTTCTGCGGTAAACGCCGCAGATCACTCTCTGATGAAGTGGTTTGCACGCGTTTTGCCCGCCATGATCTGTCTGGCCCTGGGGTTTTACTGGATAGAGATCGTTTCTTCCGCGCATTTCACCACCCTTTTTACCGGATTGCAGGAAGTCGTTCAGGTCCGTTATCAAACTCCCGAAGAGCAGGAGTTTTTTCGCGCGCTGTATGGTTTTGGCGCCATCAGCCGCGGCGCGGTGCTGCTGGCGCTTTTCGTCTGGCCGGCAATGGTGTGTTGCAGGCGCCTGTTCCCTGGCCAGGGAAAATGGCTGGCGCTGGTGCTGGGGGCTGCGGTTTTCACGACAGTTTTCCTTTTGCCGATGCAGGCGGCGCCACTGGCGATGGCGGTGGGCTGCGTGGCGTTTCTGTTCGCCTGGTGCGCGCCACGGCGCGGTCCGCGTCTGCTTGCCGGCCTTATGATCGTGCTGATCGCCGTGATCCCGCTCTGCGCATATCAGATCGCCCGTCCGGAAGCCTTGGGAGTCGCCAAAAGCGCGCTTCCCGGCTCCTGGCAGCATCGGGTGGAGATCTGGCATTACAGTGCGGAGAAGATTGCGCAAAAACCTTTCCAGGGCTGGGGCTTTGACGCCTCGCGCTGGATTGAACACGGCCAGACCCAGTTCGTCCTGGAAAGCCCCGATGGCGGCAGGCAGACTTTTTCCGGCGTGGGGCTGTTACCCTTGCATCCGCATAATGGCGTTCTGCAGATATGGCTGGAGCTTGGCGCTCTGGGCGCTTTTCTGGCGGCGCTTTTCGTGTTTGGGCTCGAACGGCGGCTGGCTTCTTTTACGGCGGATTACGGTCGTTTTGCCGGCGCCGCGGCCGCGGCCAGCGCGGCCAGCGCCCTTACTATCGCCCTGCTCAGTTTCGGCCTGTGGCAGAGCTGGTGGCAGGCGAGCCTCTGGCTAACGGCGGTTCTATGCCTTGGCGCCGGGCGGGCGGCCAAATCTGTCAGCGTTCAGACGGAAAGCTCCAACCGCGAAAAAGTCGCCTATCCCTAAAGATGAGCTCATTCCCTATCGGGACCGCGGCTTAATCCCTGCAGGGAAAGACGGCGCAGATAATCGCTCCACAATTCCTCCCTGCGCTGGCCAAGCTGATGGAAATAGGCCCAGGTGTAAAGTCCCGTATCATGGCCATCATCGAAATGAATCCGCAGCGCGTAATTGCCAACCGGATCGAGACGCGTGATGGCGACGCCGCGTTTGCCGGCAACCGTCACCTCCTGACCGGGGCCATGTCCCTTCACTTCAGCGCTGGGGCTGTGCACGCGCAAAAATTCAGCGCTGAACTGGCAATGGCTGCCATCCTCGAAGCTGATCTCGAGTGTGTTTTCAGCCTGTTTCAGCTTTACCTCCACGGGCCATGGCGTGGCGTTGGACATTTCAGCCGCCGGAAAGGTTCAGACTGCGCGCTTCTTCCACAAGCATGATGGGAATACCATCACGGATCGGATAGGCCAGCCCTGCGGCGCGGCTGATCAGCTCCTGCGCTTGCGGATCATATTCCAGAGGCTTTTTTGTCAGTGGACAAACCAGGATTTCCAGCAGTTTGGGATCGGCTTCGTGTTCGGGATTAGCTGACATGACGGGACTATCCGAAAAAAACGGGTTATTGGAGCGTCGCATCCGGCGGTTCGCCGGGGCCGGCGGAGGCCATGCGTATCAGCGCGGTCAGAATGGTTGCGCGCGCCTTCAGATCCGCCGCCTCCAGCAGCGCCTGCTTTTCCGACGCCTCGAACGGACAGTTCATGGCGAGGGAATTCACGATATCTTCAGTGGGTGTGTTTTCCACAGCCTTCCAGTCTGTGGAAAGCTGGCGATGTTCAAGATAACGCTTGAAATCCTGCAAGAGAGCCGCCCGGTCAATTTCTCCTGACTGCGCCGGGGAAAGATCGCCCTCAAACTCCGAGAAATCGGCAATCACCTGGCGGTAGAGCGTGGTCACCGCCAATTCCTGGCGTATCCTGAAGCGCGCCACGCCCTGGAGAAGGATATGGTAGCGTCCATCACCGGTTTCCTGGAAGGATATCAGCCGTCCCAGACAACCCACATCGTAAAGCGCAGGCCGGTCAAGGCCATTGGGCCCGGTAGGCACGCCCCCGGGCTGTTTTTCATGGGGCTGGATCATGGCGAACGCCCGGCCGGTCTTGAGCGCATCATCCACCATGGCGAGATAACGCGGTTCAAAGATATTCAGCGGCAGATTACTGCCGGGAAGCAGCAGGACCCGTGGTAGCGGGAACACCGCAAACTGTTGCGGAAGTTCGCTGATCTTGTGGAAATAGGGCCGCCCGTGCATGAATGAAAGCGCTCAGGAGAACAGGATCGCGGACAATTTCCGCCGCGCATCCAGGGTTACCGGATCCTCCGGGCCGAGTATTTCGAAAAGACGCACTAACTGCTTGCGCGCGGCCTCTTCATTCCAGGCGCGGTTCTTCCGGATGATCTCCAGCAGATGCTCCGCCGCCTCTTCATTGCGGCCCTTGGCGGCAAGCGCAAGGGAGAGATCAAACCTTGCCTGATGATCTGCCGGGTTGGCGTCGGACGCCGCCTGCAGGCCCACGATATCGCCGACGGTTTCAGATTTTTCCGCAAGTTCCAGCGCAGCCCGCGCGGCTGTGATCTCGCTGTGATTTTCCGCATCTGGCGGGGTAAGCGCCAGGACCTGCCGCGCGCCGTCAAAATTCTTGCTGGTGATATTGCAGCGGGCAAGACCGGCTATCGCGGCGGGATTGGCCTTATCCTCCTGCAACACCTGCGCATAGGCCTGGGCCGCTGCGGTGATGTCGCCGCTGGCGAATGCCTGCGCCGCCAGTTCCAGCATCTGGTCGGCGCGGGAAGGCCCGCTTTCTCCCGCCACACGATTGATCAGGGCGCGGATCTGGCTTTCCGGCTGATTGCCGACAAAGCCATCCACCGGCTGTCCATCCTTGAACACGAACACGGCGGGAATGGACTGAATCCGTAATTGCTGGGCGATCTGGGGATTGTCGTCGATATTGACTTTGACCAGGGCCACACGACCGCCGGCCGCCTTGACCGTTTTTTCCAGAATCGGCGTAAGCTGTTTGCAGGGACCGCACCACGGCGCCCAGAAATCAACCAGCACCGGGCGCTGCGCTGAGGCTTCCAGGACGTCCTGAACGAAAGTCGCAATGCCGCTATCTTTAATCAGATTGGGGTCATTCGCCGCAGCGTCCTGTCCGGCGGTAAGTGGTTCCATGATGATCCACACTCTCAGCTTTAAGTTTTGTTGAGCGGCATGCTACCCTTTTTTAGCCCGAAGCGATAGGTCTCTATGTGCAATTGTTGGGGGCCGGTGGAGTTGATGGCGTGCGCATGACGGCAAGTGGAAAATACCGGATGGGCGGCGCCCTGGCGTTGCAGCAGGCGATACATGCCGCTCTTGGGGGAGTCGGCGCGTGTTTGCGCATCCTGCGTGAAGGTGAGGAGACAAGGATGCGGGCTTCCGGTTTTATGTTTCGAATGTTTCTGTCGTCGTGGCTCTTGCTGACGCCGTGCGCCGCCGCCCTGGCTGCAGGACAGCCTGCTGTTCAGGAAGCGCCGGCGCAGTTGAAGGTGATCGCCAGCATCAAGCCCGTTCATTCTCTGGTGTCCGGGGTGATGGAGGGGACTGGCAGCCCTGTCCTGCTGGTCACGGGGGCGGCGTCCGAACATGATTACGCCCTGCTTCCTTCACAGGCAAAGGCTCTCGCCACGGCAGACCTGATTTTCTGGGTGGGACCGCAACTTGAAGTTTTCCTGAAGCGGCCCCTTGCCCAGCTTGCTGATCACAGCAGTGGGGTGGAGCTTGCGCGCAGCCCCGGGATCGTCTTGTTGCCCGTATCGGATCACGAAGCTCATTCTGACCACTCTCATTCTGACCACGAGTCTGATAGTGGCGATGATATGCATGTCTGGCTCGATCCGGCCAACGCCGTCGTCATGGTGCAGGAAATTGCCCGTCATTTGCAATCTCACGATCCGCGAAACGCCGCCGTCTACGCCAGCAACGCGGCGGCGCTGCAGGTGCGGATCACGGCGCTGCAGAACCAGATTCAGCAGCAGCTAAGCCGGCTGCAGATCCCCCCCTACATCGTGTTTCATAACGCTTACCAGTATTTCGAGACCCGGTTCGGTCTAAAACCCGTGGCGGCAATCACGCTGGCCCCGGAGCACCCGCCCGGGGCGGCCAGAATACGGTTTTTGCGGAAGCAGATGGCCGAGGCCGGGGTCCGGTGTGTTTTTATGGAGCCGCAATATCCGTCCTCCATCGTTCATAGTCTGACAGAGGGCATGCCCGCCCGGACAGCCGTTCTGGATCCTTTGGGCGCTTCAATTCCTGATGGGGGGGAGCTGTATTTCAGTCTGATGACCCGCTTGGCGGCCACCTATACGGATTGCGCGGGGATCCAAGAATCTCAGGGCGATCCGTGAGATGGGCGGGGGAGCCCCATCGCCTGGCGGCGCTGGAACATTATGTCCAGCCAAAGAATGCATCCGGTGCTGAAAATGCGCCTTTCCTTCTGAATTTGAAGCAGACTGAAGTCAATTCATATTGCCCTTGCGCCAAAAATCACATACGAATCAAGGCCCGTGTAATAAAATCTTCACGGTGCGACAGCCGCATTGAAAATTCTAAATAAGGTCTTGGGGTATGGCGAAAATCAGGGTTGCGATTGCGGGGGTGGGCAACTGCGCCAGCTCTTTGATTCAGGGAATTGCCTACTATGCGGAACAGGAGAACGCCAAGGTTACGGGTCTGATGCATCCGGATATTGGCGGCTGGCGGCCAGGCGACCTTGAAGTCGTGGCGGCGTTTGATATAGACCGGCGCAAGGTGGGCAAGCCTCTGGAACAAGCGGTTTTCGCCAAACCGAACTGCACCATGATCTTCCAGCCCAACCTGCCAGAATCAAAGGTCACGGTGCAGATGGGGCCGGTGCTGGATGGAATTGCGCCGCATATGCAGGATTACCCCGACGATGAAGCCTTTCGCGCCGCCGATGCGGCTCCCGTCAATGTGGCGGAAGTGTTGCAGAGGACGCGGGCGGAAGTGCTGGTGTGCTATCTGCCTGTGGGCTCGGACGAGGCGGTGCGTCATTACGCGCAGGCCTGTCTGGACGCAAAGGTCGCCAT
>DMKG01000110.1:14469-19012 GCA_003454415.1 Alphaproteobacteria bacterium | reverse complement strand
TAAGGTCGCCATGGTCAACTGCGTACCGGTATTCATCGCGTCGGAGCCGGAATGGGCCGCCAAATTCTCCCGCGCCGGGGTGCCCATCATCGGGGATGACATTAAAAGCCAGGTGGGAGCGACGATCGTGCACCGGGCGCTGACCCGGCTGTTTTCGGATCGCGGCTATACTCTTGACCGCACCTATCAGTTGAACACCGGCGGCAATACCGATTTTCTGAACATGCTGGCGGCCGAGCGGCTGAAATCGAAAAAGAAATCCAAGACGGAATCGGTGCAATCGCAACTGGATGAACGATTGGAATCCGCCAATATTCACATTGGCCCGTCTGACTATGTTCCCTGGCAGCGTGACAACAAGGTCGCTTTTATCCGCATGGAGGGCGTGGGATTTGGCGGCGCGCCCATCGAGATCGAACTCCGCATGTCGGTGCAGGATTCGCCCAATAGCGCCGGGGTGGTGATTGATGCAGTGCGCTGTGCGCGTCTTGGGATGGTGCGGGGACTTGCGGGGCCGCTGGAAGCGCCTTCAGCCTATTTCATGAAAAGCCCTCCAAAGCAGATGCGGGATTCCGTGGCGCGTGACGCCTGCGAGGCTTTCATCATGGACAGAAGCGCGACGGTTAAGGTCGCGGAAGCCGCCGCCGAATAGCCCCGCATCATCTGCGTTTACGCTTTCGCGTTATGACGGCGTAGCCATGCGGCGATTTCCGCATGGCTGGACAGAATGACGTCTGCCGCGCTTGGGGTTATGGCTGGATCCGCAAACCGGATGGCTGCTCCAACCCCTGCGGCATGCGCCGCCTGTATATCCCGCTCACCATCACCCACCAGCACGCTTTGCGCCAGGTCAAGCCCATGATCGGAGGCCGCCTGCAGGATCATCCCAGGCGCAGGTTTACGCCAGTGGGCGAATTTCCGGTAAATGACGTTTCCCTGAGGATGATAGGGACAGTGATAGACGGCCAGGAGGGGTGCGTCCTCGGTGATGAAGCGTTGACGCATCCAGCTTGTAAGGTTCTGAAAGTCCTGTTCCGAATAGAATCCGCGTCCAATTCCGGACTGGTTGGTCACTATGATCAGCACATAGCCAAGTCTGACCGCCTCCCGGCAGAGCTCGAAAATTCCTTCCATAAAATGGACATCGGTGATTCTATGGACATAGCCATGGTCGGCGTTGATCACCCCGTCACGATCAAGGAATAGCGCGCGGCGCATCCCTTTCAACCGCCAATCAGCGGATCAAACCTGGCCATTTGCGCAGCCCAGCTATACTGGGCGGTCACACGGCGCCGGGCGGCGTCGCCCAGAGCCTTGCCGTCGATTTCACCTGTGGCGATCTGGCAGGCAAGGACAGCGAACTGATCCGGGTCATCGGCCAGAAGCAATTCTTCTCCCGGGGTCGCATGAAGCCCTTCGAAGGCAGGCGAGGCGGTAACGATCGGCCGCGCCATGGCCATGGCCTCCAGCACCTTGTTCTGAATGCCCCGCGCGATCCGGATAGGGGCGACACTCGCGGCGCCATGTGCGATATAGGGCCGCACATCCGCCACCCGTCCGGTTACGGTAATGCCCGGCAGGCTTCCAAGCCGCATCACTTCTGCGGCCGGATTGGCGCCCACAATCACGAATCGCGCATCCGGCAGTTTTTTGAGGATTTGAGGAAAAATTGCATTGGCGAACCAGCCTACGGCGTCGATATTGGGCCAATAATCCATCGTTCCGGTGAATACGAAATGCGGATATCTGGTGTCATAGGGCGCCGCGTAATTGCCTTCCGGAGTGAAAAATTCTGTATCCACCCCATTGCCGATGGTCTGCATTTTTTCCGCGAATTCCGGAACCAGCTTCTGAAACAGCGCTGTTTCCGGATCCGTGACAAACACGCCGCAATCCGCCGCCTGCGCCGCGGCGCGATCGCAGGCCAGCACCAGCCGGGCCTCGCGCTGAAATATCCATTGTTTCGGCCCCCGCATGGTGGCGGCGTATTCGCGGAATTTGTCCGAATCCACATCCGTATAATCAATGATCAGGCGTAACGGATGATGCGGCTGCCGCAACACATAAGGCGCCATATTCGAAGAGCAGATCACGGCGGTTTCCGGACGCACGTCCTGCAAGACGCTGGCGACCCATCTGGCCAGATCGCGCCTCCAGAAATAGGCGAAACTCAAGGGCTCGCCCCGAATCAGTCCACGCAGATAACCCAGCTTGGCGAGGGGGCCATCCATCATTCCCACATGGCTGCTGGCGCACAGGGCGCGCAGCGTGTCAGCATATTGGCGGTCATTGGGATCATCCAGCAGGCATCCCAGATGAATGCGATGGCTTTTGCGTAAATGCTCCAGAATGCGAAACTGGCGTATTTTTTCGCCCTTGTTGGGCGGAAAAGGAATGCGCTGGGTGAGAAGCAGAAGATCTTTCATGGCTGTCCGAAAACAAAAAAACTATAGATTCATAATATTTATAGGATTTTCCAAGTAAATATGCTTGCATTATATACAAACGGCATTTTTCCTAATTTACGGTTATCAGGGCTGGTTTGCTGAATATATGCATAATTAATTCTGGAAATTTTGATGAATATGGAAAATCAGGGTGTGATAGCGGCATCCTCTCCAGAAGCAAGAAGCGGTCTGGCCGCCAGTATGACGCTTCTGTTTACAGGATTTGTGGTTATAACCGGCCTGTCCTGGGAGAGCGTCACCGCCATGGTGAGCACCTGGTACCATAAATCTTCTTACAATCATGGTTTTATCATTTTTCCCATCGCCGCCTATCTGGCGTGGGAAAGGCGCTGGCGCCTGCGCGAATTGACGCTGCGGCCCTGCTGGCCTGGCCTGCTGGTGGTCGCCGGGTTTGCTCTGATGTGGCTGATATCACGCGGCGCCTCCATTCTGGAGGGGGAGCAATTCGCTTATATCGGCATGTTGCAGGGCCTGATGCTCACCATCATGGGATGGAGGATATTCCGCGCGCAATTGCTTCCCATTTTATATTTGGCGTTAATGGTGCCGACTGGCGCCTTCCTTTTGCCCATGCTGCAGACAATCGCCACCTGGCTGACGGTGCAGCTGCTGCAATTGACCAGCATTCCATTTTTTGTGGAGCAGTATTATCTCCAGCTTCCGGTGGGATCGTTTTTTATCGCGCCTGGATGCGCGGGCCTGAATTTTATTTTTTCTTCACTCGCGCTGTCCATCATATATGCCGAGCTGATGTATGCCGGATGGAGGCGGAAACTCGCCACTGTCCTGATAGCGTTAGGGACCGCCATTCTGGCGAATGGCGTTCGCATATTCATCATTCTCTGGCTTGCTCAGGTCTCCAACAACCGGCTGGATATCGTTGACGATCATATTCTCTATGGCTGGGGCTTCTTTTTTATCGTCCTGCTGCTGCTGATGTGGGTCGGCGGAAGATTTTCAAATATTGAAATGCAGAATGGGGAAAAAGACGCCTGGGACTGGCTGCCGCGACGTTCGTTCCCGGCAGGAAATCTGGCTGCGGCAGGCGCGCTCTCCGTCGCCATAGCGGCCGCCACGATGGGGTATGGTCTGGCCGCCTTTTCAGGGGGAATTCCGGAGTCAGGAATGAGCCTGGCCGCACCCGATAAACTCGATGGCTGGATACGGAATCAGGGTGAAATGTCATATTATCCCGGAGCCTTCGGAAATGCGGATGTCCGGGAGATATGGCGGTATGATGATGCGCGGGCCAGCGTGATCCTGATCGCCGCTCATTATTCGGATCAATGGCAGGGGCATGAGGCCGATGCGATCTCTAACCGTCAGATTGTGGGCGAACGGAAAATTTTACGCACAGCGGCGCCGGCAATTTCCCTAAATGGCGCGCAACACAAGGTAATGGAGTTCACTGCCGCCGCCGCGTCGAATAATCTGCTTGTCTGGCGATGGTATTGCGGCGGGGAGCGTTTCATTTCCGACGCCATGTCCCTGCGCGTCTATAATGTTCTCCGAAAATTGGGCATGAGGAAGAGCGCCGTGACCGCCTACGTACTTATCACTGAAGACACAGATTCCGCACGCGACACTATGGCTGCCTTCCTTCAGGCGGCAGGGGCTTCGCCGGGCTTTACGATGATGCGTGGTGGCGAAAAAGTTCAGGTAAATCATGTCTGCTGGTAGATTCAGCCGATGCCCCGGATAATATAAGGCCCTATCAGATTGGCCAGGGAAAGAGGCATGCGTTGCCAGGCTTTTATCAGCAGCGCGTATTTAGGGTTTGCCGGATTGTTCTGGGGCATTTGTTTTCCGGCGGGCAAATAATAGGCATGGGTTATCGGCTGGGGCGTAAACCCCCAGTTCTTCTTGAAATCAAACGGGCCCGTATCAATCTTGCTGCGGCCAAAATCGAAGACCCTGTATCCGCGCGAATAGGCGCGCCGCATCAGTCGCCAGTACATCAAATCATTGGCGCCAATACGGCGCGCTTCCAGCGCGCCGCCGGTATAATACGGCAATACGCTGTCACGGAAATAAAAACTCAGCACGCTGCTCATGGGTTCTCCGCCCGCCGTTAT
>DMKG01000110.1:12821-14347 GCA_003454415.1 Alphaproteobacteria bacterium | reverse complement strand
GCCCCCCCCCCCGCCGTTATGGTCAGGATATCGCAATGATCCGGTCCAAATTCCTGCAGCAGACAGTCAAAAAAATACTTGCTCTGTACGGGCGTGCCAAGCCGGTGAACGCTTGCGGAAAACAGTGCGAAGAAATTATCCGTGCTGGTTTCCATCTCGCAGCCAAGGCCGGATCCAAGCGCCTTGCGCACGACCGCTCTTTGTTTGCGCGGGATCTGCTTAAGATTATCGTCCTCGTCTGCTTCGATGTTCCAGGAAAATGAATAATACAGGTCATCGCGCCGCGCCCATCCTTCTGGCGCCTGGGTGACCCCGCGATATTCGACATAATCCGCGCGAAGATCCGTGCACAGACGTTGTGCGTGATCGTCCAGCGCGCGCCGCGCTGCCTCATTCTGCGCTGCAGTTCCGCCACCCACGGTGAAGGCCGTGGAAATCAGGCCGCTTCCAAATATCGCGCTCCTTACATGCACCAGCGGCAAAATGGCCTGTATTTCTCCATTTTCTTCCGCGAAGAGAAAATAGGTTTTCTGGTTGAAGCTTTTTTCGATGACCCGGCGCCAGCCCGCCTTGTGAAAAAAGGTCGCTTCCGGACAGATTTCGACAAAATGCTCCCAGGCTGCCAAATTCCCTTCATCCAGGGTTTTAACTTCGATCATGCGGGCCCGGTCCCTGCCACTGGGTGAATGACGGAGGAATAGACGCGGTCGACGCGGTCCCAGGCGAAATCGGACAGCAGCCGCTTCAGGCGCGTCTCGGTTTTGCCCAGATTGAGATAATGCCGTAGCCTGCTTTTGAGCGGCGCATCCGCAATCCGCGGCTGCAGGGGATCTATTTCCCAGGGATGCATATAAAAAATACAGGGCAGGCGATCGCTCCGGTTGACATGCTGCAGCCCCCATTTGAAAACGGAATAGGGAAGGAGACGAAAAAATCCGCCGCCGCTGAACGGCAGGTTTCTTTCCATCAGGCAGACTGTGGTCATCGGAATTTCCGGAATAGCCTGGTCCGTTCTTGGATAAAACGGCGCGCGCGGCGCATCCGGCAGGCCATAAAGATCATGCTTTACAGGGTTGATGCTGGAGGAATACAGATAACCTTCTTCTGCAAGAATATCAAAGGCCCACATATTCCCGGCGCCAATCGAGAAGGTCGCGGCGCGATATCCCTTGACTGCGACGCCGCCTATATCTTCAAGAATTGCCTTGGAATCCGCCACATCGCGGCGAAATTCATCCGCCGTCTGTTCATCGGCGCGGAAATGCGCCATGCCGTGACTGGCGATCTCATGCCCCTCGTTCACCATGCGGCGGATCAGGGGTTTGGAGCGCTCCGCAACCCAGCCAAGGGTAAAAAACGTGGCTTTTACACCTGCCTCTTCCAGCAGGTCCAGTATGCGGTGGCTGTTGGCGGCAAAACGCCATTCGTAATTTTCCCAATCGGCGCGGGCGATCTGACCTGCGAAAGCCTGCACCTGAAAATAATCCTCTACATCGATGGAGAGCGCGTTGCATAAACGCCCAGCC
>DMKG01000110.1:3291-12609 GCA_003454415.1 Alphaproteobacteria bacterium | reverse complement strand
GACTAAAGGAAACCGCCCGGTAGCGGGCTGGAGAAAGGGGTTCGCCCGACATGACGATCAATCCCGAAGGCCGCTATTGCCGATGGCGATAGACATCATCTTCAGCAGTTTGTCATTGCGCTCCAGATGGCGCTCCAGACTTTCCAGACGCGCTTCCAGACGCCGGATCAGAATCTGCTGCGCGCCATCATCGGCATTGGAGACGCTCTCCATCTGCGCGGCGGCGGGGGCCGCAGGCGTTCCGTTCAGCGAAACCCCCGGCCCGGCGACCACCTCCTGGCGTTCAGCCTCCAGGTCCTGGCCCACCTTGCGCACGTCATCTGCGTCAATGAGATGTCTTTCTTCGATAAAGCCGAACAGCAGCACACGCGCGCATAAAGTGTTGATGCGCCGGGGAACGCCTCCGCTGAATTTATAGATTTCGGTAAAAGCGGCGTCCGTGATCTGCGGATCGTTTTTCCAGCCAACCGCCTGCAGGCGGTGAGTTACATAGGCATGGGTTTCCGCTTCGGTAATGGGGCCCAGATGATAAGAAGCGAGAATGCGCTGGCGCAACTGGTCGAATTGCGGCATGCCAAGGGTTGCGCGGAATTCCGGCTGGCCCACCATGATGATCTGCAGCAGCGCGGCATGTCCATACTGGAAATTCGCGAACATCCTCAATTCCTCCAGCGCCGAGACGGAAAGATTCTGCGCCTCGTCTACGATCAGGACCGCGCGAACGCCGCGCTTATAGGTCTGCGCCAGAAACCCTTCGAATTCCTGCAAAACCTCCGCCTTGTTACGGTCTGCGGTTTCCACTCCGAAGCTGCTCGCGGTCATGCGAACGATGTCGTCGCCTTCCAGTTTCGAGCTCGTCACGTTTGCGGCGATGAAATTGGCCTCGCTCTCGATCTGGGCGAGCAGATGACGTATCAGGGTTGTCTTTCCGGAGCCGATCTCGCCGGTGATGACGATAAAGCCTTCTCCCTGGCTCAAACCGAATTCCAGATGGGCGAGCGCCTTTTTGTGCACGTCACTGCCATAGAAAAAGCGGTGATCCGGCGTAAGCTGAAATGGCAAGGCGCTGAGGTGATAAAATTCCTCGTACATGTTATTTCCCTGAAACCATTATTTCACCGAAATCGGATTGCCTCTCTGTCGGCGCCGGATAGGTTGCGTTCAGGTTGAAGCGCCATCATGCGTCTCAGATATTTGTTATCCATCAACGGTTAGGCGTTCCGCCTGAAAAAGCAGGTTCCGATAATTACTTTCATCAAATGCGCGCGGGCCGGTGACAGTCTGCGCAATTACAGAGGAAAATCAACTATTCCGCCCTGACCGCGCATGGCTTCCCCTGATTGAGCCTGTTCGGCCAATTTGTCAGGATTATCTGAAAATATTCTAAAGTTTACACATGTAACGCGAAATCAGATGGAAATATCCGTCAGCGCCCGAAAAATACTCCCTCAGAAACTTGCCTCGATACTGGCTGAGAGCGCGTTCTCCGAAATAGCCCCGGCATTGTCAAATTTGCGCTTCATATAGACATATCTGAAGTTTGTGTTGAGTGACGGGCCTAATCGGTAATTGAGTGAGGCATTGCCCTGGAATTCCTCATCACCGTTAGATAACTGGCTATTCACGGCATTCGTGTTTCCGCCATTGAGCTGGTCTGAATAGGAAACCCCCAGAACGCCGTAGAGCCGCGGCTGCAAGCGGCGGGTGTAATCCAGGTTAATGTCGAGCTGCTCTTCTTTGACCGTGTTGTTTTGTGATTCACGGCTGGAAAAATCGGCCCCGAAATTATAAGTGTTGCGGCCGCGTATGCCTGTAAGCCCAAGCTGGAACAGGTCTTCCCGGAAGGCGTCGTTGCTCAGGTCAAAATTTGAGAAGGCGGGGTCGCGTTCAATACCCGTGAAGGGGTCGATCAGACGGCCATCCGGTCCCTCGATCAGGCGGTTTAACTGATCCAGCCGGCTACGGGTTTGCGTTCGGACGGATTGAGAAAAAGACGCGCTCAAATAATAAAAAGAGGAGAGCTTGTAACTCAGATCTGCGGAAAAATTTTCTTCGCCATATTTGCGTCCGTATTCGCTGCGTAAATCCAGCCGTGGCCCGGGACGCCAATGGAAGCCGACAGCGCCTGTCGGACCGCTATTGGAGAGAGAGGAATCTTTGGCGGATGTGTTGGGATTACGGTTCTGCACATCTTCGTACCCTACCCGCCCTATCAGGGCGAACTGGCGGGTGAGCTGATATTCATTGACGAGATCGATGCGATCTTCGCTCAACTTGCGGGAGCCTGACTGGCCGGTGGCGGCGGCCCTGTTGCCTGCCTCTGATTTGGTCGTGGAAGTCAGCAGGGTAAGTTTGGAATTCAGCCGGGAAAAGTATCTGCCGGTGTCGAGTTTCAGTGAAAGGTCATCGGATTTTTGATCACGTCCTGAAATGCTGTCAGAACTCCTTAGCGGAGGAGAGAGGCCAGTAGAAACCGGCAGCGGGTCAGAAACGCCTTTTGCAGGATCCGAATATCTTGATTCGGAATGGGTGTATTCAAGGGTGGCTTCCAGCATGCGGCCAAACTGGTTCACAAATCTTGGTGAAACTTCATAAAGCAGCAATTGCGTCTGGTTTGAACCCAAAGTCCGGTCCAGGGCGGAACGCGCGCCTCCGCGGCTCGTGGAGGTTTCACTCAGGCTGACGCTGCCATCGACGAAGAAATGGTCTTCGAGAAGCTCCACCTCCCCTCTGCCCAAGGCCTGGGGACGTAAGCTGTTAAGGCCATCCGTATCCAGGTAGTAATCCTGAACGGCGTTGAGCGAGAGATTCAAACTCAGCCGGTTGCCGTTGGCGGTGAACGCAGCCCCCGCCCTGGCCTGCGTCAGCCAGTCGGCTTCCGCATTCTCCCGGACCGCCAGGACATTATCCGTATAGCTTTCCGTGACGCTCACAGTGGGGGTGATGCGCAAGGTGGCCGCCCATGCGGTTTGCGCAGGCCCGGTCAGCAGGACGAGCAGGATCAAATTCTGGAGATATCTCCGCCGCCGCGGCAGGATATGCATCCCTGTCATAGGGATGCTGTTGCTGTTCACGCACTGAGGTTGGAGGAGTCTGAAACCACGGGTCCGGCAACCAAATGAGGTCAGCATCCCCTTTACAGACCTCAACATGTATCACCCACGCCTAACCCCCACCCGCCTGCGGCTGATTCGCAAAGACCAGTTTCTGAAATCTTAACGATTACTGAAGCGCTTTACCATGAAAAGCAAGAGATTTGCTGTCAATAAACTTTTGTCTGTTTTTCATCTTTTCCATAATAACCATAATAGCCATAGCCGCTGTCTGACTCTTCGCTTTTGTTCAACATCAGACTTATGGACTTGCAGCCGCTGACAATGGCGACGGTTTCCTCCACCGCCTCCTGCTGGGTCATGCCGGCCTCCACCACGATAACGACCTGTCCCGCATGCAACGCCAGAACGCCCGCGACGCTACTGGCCAGGGCGGGCACCGTGTCAAATATGATGACGCGGTCAGAATAACGTTTTGCGATGTCCTCCACCAGTTCCGCCATGCGCTGGCTAGCGACCAGTTCGGTTTCCATCGCATGGCGATGTCCGCAGGGAATGATCGATAAATTGGGAATGCTGGTGCGTAAAATGACGTCCGATATCTGCAGGCTGGGATCGGCAAGAACATCAAGCATTCCAGCCCGGTCGCCAATGCCAAGACGTTTTTCCATATCCTGGTTGTGGCTGTCGGTGTCAATCAGCAGCACATTCAGATCAGGCTCGGTCGCAATACTCAGGCTCAGATTGATAGCGGTAAAGGTCTTACCCTCGCCCGGATGGGCGCTTGTTATCATGATGACATGGCTTTTGGGGTCAGTTTTTCCGGACCGGGGAAAAGCATTCAGCAGGAGCGGACGTTTGATTGCCCGGAACTCCTCAGCAACGCGGTTGCTCGCGCCATCCACCACAACATAGCCTTCGCTGAACAGCTTGCGCTGATCAAGATGTAAATATTTTGGATCATTCGGATCTGCGGCGGGCATGGGGGGGCGTGCGGGCTTAGGGGCGGGCGCGGCAGAGGGCCATGGCGCAGCGCTTTTGGTTTGTTTCCGCTCATCGGCAGGGGGGCGAATTGCGGAGCTTTCGGCCGGTGGGGTATTTGTTATTAGCCCTTCCGTCGCGGCGGGGCCGCTGGATGAACGCAACCTGGCCGCCACGCGCTGCGCAAGATCAAGCCGTTTGTTGTCTTCAGCCATTATACCGGCCCTCCAAACATAAAGGAGAGGGCGTCAGCGCCAAATTTTCCCATAACGCCAACCAGTTGCGGCCCTATCAGCCATACCACGCCAAGTGAAGCCACCAGACTTCCGGAGGCCAGACCAAACCGCCAGTTCTCCTTACGTCTCTGCATCTCATCCAGAGCTGTCCGGATCAAGGACACACGTCCCAGCACCGGAAGATTCATCCGGTTGCTCAGGTCATTGATGGAGGAGAAGCTGCTATTCAATGACGCCAGTAAAAACGCCAGTCCTCCGCCTGCGCCCACCCCAAAAGCCAAAGAAAGGACATAGAGCATGGGACGGTTGGGCGATGAAGGGATAATCGGCAAGCGCGGCGGATCGATAACCCGGAACTGCACCTGGCTGTTTGTCGCTTCCTGGGCCTGCGATATGCGCGCCGCTTCCCGGCGGGCCAAAAGCTGCTCATAATTCGATTTAAGCACGCTGTAATCCCGGTCAAGATCGGTCAATTCGGCTTCGATGCGGGGCGCTTTATCCATTAATGCGCGGTTCTCCTCATCAGCTTTCACGGCCTCATCGACACTGCGCCGCAGGCTGGCGATTTCCGTCTCCGCCTCAACCACCTTGATTTTCACATTTTCATAAAGCGGGTTGGAAACGCCTGTCCCCGGCGACGCCGGGCCTTCCTTCTCAAGCTGATCCTTCAGTTTTTCGATGAGTTTCTGGGTTGCGACAACGTCTGGATGTTTATCGGTATATTGCAGCTTCAGATTGTCGAGATTGTTTTCAGCAGTGGCCAGACGCGCAGCCAGGCTGTTCCCTCCCGGCGCGGCGGCGGCAGAGGAGATCGTTAGAGGTATGGTTGCTAACTGCCGGAGCAGTTCGTCACGCCGGATCTCGGCGTCCTGGAGTTTTAATCGGGTCGCCTGAAGCTGTGCTTTGCCCTCGATAAGTTTATCGGCAAAACTGCCTTTGGAGAGATACTGGCCGTTCTTGGCCATGAATTCGGCGCGCCGCCTTTCCGCTTGCTGTAGCTGGCGCTCGTAATCCGCGATCTGTTTCTCAATGAAGCCTCGCGCCGTTTCCATATCCTTGCGCGACTGGCCGAGATTGTTTTCAACGAAAATTGTCAAAACCGACTGCACGATCGCCTGCGCCAGTTTGGGATTGGCGTCGCTATAGGTGATGTTGAAGAGGTTTTTTGTCTGGGCCGTTATCTCGATGTTATCCGCAAGTCTTTCCAGCAATCTGTCGACCTGCCGGGGATTTGTAGCCGTCAGATCCAGATCGTTCATGCGCATGACCTGCTCCAGATTGGGCCTGCTCAGCAGGGTGCGCTGCATGATCAGGATCTCCTGCTCCGGATCATTGGCTATGGCGATGCCTTTCAGAAGCGGCGCCAACAGCGAGCCGGTGTCCACATAAACCCGCGCCTCCGAGGCGAATTTGTCAGGAAGCGTGAGGACAAAGAGCCATCCGCCAATGGTCAGCACCCATGCAGCCGCCAGCGCAAGCCAGCGGTAGCGCCACATGTTTTTCGCATATCGTAGTGCTTCAGCTAGAATTTCGTTCATGAATCCTGACAGCCCTAAATGCTACCGTAACCGTTCGGGCCGGTTACGCTTTAACTCGTGCGGCACAGCGGTTCGCAGACCCCATTCATCCCGCAAAAGATGCTAGAACCAGCTTTGCGGAATAATCAGTATGTCGCCGGGTAAGACAGGGACATTTGCGCTTACATCGCCATCCTTGATCAGATCGTCCAGGCGCAGACGGAAAGAGTTATTTCCCTGGCGCACCAGAACCGCCCGGTTCCCGGAAGCAAATTCCGTCAATCCGCCAACCGCGATCATCAGATCCAGCGCGGTCATGTGTTCCTTATAAGGGACCGCCTGGGGATTGGCGGCCTCGCCAACCACCCTGACCTGCTGATCATAGGGGCCGACAAACCCGCCCATAATGACAGACACCACAGGGCTCTGAACATATTGTTCAAGCTGCTTTTCGATTTCACGCGCCAATTGGGTTGGGGTTTTGCCCGCGGCCTGCAGATCTTCAATTAAAGGCACAGTCACCTTGCCATCGGGCCGAACGGTGACTGAAGTCGTCAACTCAGGATTGCGCCAGACGAAAATCTGAAAACTGTCGAGCGGGCCGATAATATAATCGGGCTTCTCACCCGTTGGCGCCACACTGCCAGTGGCTTCCGGCAGGTTTGAGCAGGCCGCCACAAAAACCGCTAACAGCAAGCTGAGTCCGATTGCGACTGGACGTCCGATCATATGCTTAAACAATGCGCTCTCCCCTCATTTGATCAATTGGATCGTTAACCGCTTTACCCGTTAAATGTCTCTAGGCTTGGAAACAACGGCTTTTCTACAATAATCCTTATCATTTTCCTTTGATATGGTTAATTTGAGTTTTAGTTACAAACAACCACCCCAGCAAAACAGGTATAGGTAAATAAATTCTTATAAAATGGGCTCCTTTATCTAAATTCTGTCCGCTATCGCGCCAGAGATGGACGCTTTTCTGTGGAAGTCCTCGGAATACTTGATCCTTCGGCAAAAAAGGAAAAAAAACCTAATCCGGGGTGTTGATTTCAATGA
This sequence comes from Alphaproteobacteria bacterium, assembly GCA_003454415.1. Classification (GTDB taxonomy): domain Bacteria; phylum Pseudomonadota; class Alphaproteobacteria; order UBA11222; family UBA11222; genus UBA11222. Next base: position 5,766 of record DMKG01000110.1, on the reverse strand, counting down.
CCGGGTCATTTTTATCGCAAAAAGCGATACAGGGCGCGCTTCGCTGTTTGGGAGGACCGTTTTTAATGGCCTCCTGAATCTTTTCTTCTGTCCAGAACGTTTCTTCCTTCATTTGTTCAGGACGGTTCTCATGTTTCAGAATAGCCCCCAGGCTTGCTTCCGGCGTCTGCTCTCCGGCTGCTTCCGGCTGGGGGGAGCTGTTTGCGGCGGCTGGTGGAACGGAGGCGGGGATCGGTTTTTGCGCGGGCGCAGGGACGATAGCCGGACTTGCGCTTTTGTTCACGGCAGGACGTTCCGTTTTATCGGAACTTTCCGTGGTGTTGCGCGAAGAGGATGAAATGGGAGGCGAATATGTGGGAGCTTCAGTCAGTTTTGCTGACTTTTCCGGCCTGGCGCCGAGCGGCAGGCGCCCCGATGTCAGTTCCTCCAGTGTCGCCAGCTCCGCATCCAGTTGCTTTCCGGAAAAGGCGAGAATTTCGCGCCATTTCGCATTTGTCCATTCAGGAAAGAGCAGATGGACGCTGGCGAGGCCTGATATGAGAAGAACCGTCAGCCCAAACCCTTTGCGCATGGTCGGCATCCGTTAATAGCTTGTAGCCTGTCAGCGATAATATCAAATCCGCAAAGTTCCTAACAGGCAAAATTCCATTACGGCCACCCGACGATGTAATCGGGCAGATCGTCAATGGCGATCCCCGTTTCACTGACGCAACGGCCCTGGACGGAAATGCCGGTGTGGTGCACCGCATCCCGGTCGCCGCAGACCAGATGGTGCCATTGCGGTAATGGCCTGCCTTCCGCCAGCAGCCGGTAAGCACAGGTGGAGGGCATCCATTCCTTCACCCGGTGGATGTTTTCCGGAGTCAGGATCACACAGTCAGAAACCCGCTTTTGCCGGTTTTCATAATCGCTGCAACGGCAAATTCCGGCGTCCAGAAGCGCGCAGGCGACATTGGTGTAATGCACCCTGCCATCGTCCTCATCCTCCAGCTTCACCAGGCAGCATTTGGCGCAACCATCACACAGCGCCTCCCATTCCTGCGCCGTCATTTGCGACAGGCGCTTGCGCTTCCAGAAATCATCCTGCGCCATCATGTCCCTGTCGCAGGCGATAGTCCCGTCAGAAACGCCGCCAGATCTCCGGTTGCATGATGGATGAACGGCGTATCCTCCTGCTGCGGCTCAGGCCCGCTCCATTCGGATTTACCCATCGCCCAGATCGTGGTCATTCCCAATGCATGCGCAGGCTGTAAGTTCTTAACGCTGTCGTCGATCATCACCATATGTTGCGGGTTTAACCCTGCTGCGGCAACAGCGTGGGTATAGGCGCCCTCCAGCGGTTTGGGCACATAACCCGTCGCCGCGATATCGATGATGGCCTCAAAATGATGGCGCAGATTCAACTGCCGCAACACATTTTCGGCATGGCGCACCGTGCCATTGGTGAAAATGATCTTGACGCCCGTCAGCCGTGCGATGGCGTTATCCAGTACGGGATCAGGTTTCAAGACGCCGAGGTCAATATCATGAACGAATTCGAGAAAAGGCTCAGGGGCCATCCCGTGTTCGGACATCAGGCCATTCAAGGTCGTGCCATGGCTGGCCCAGTAAGCTTTCTGAACCTCACGGGCCCGCGCGGAATCGACCCCGAGAAAGCCGGAAATGAACGTCCCCATGCGCTGGTCTATCTGGGCGAACAGATCGCAATGGGCGGGATAGAGCGTATTATCCAGATCGAACAACCATCCCTCCGCCGCATGGAGGCGCGCAATGTCCGGTAGTGGCGTCTGTTTTTGCATTGCAGAACCATTGCGCCAGCCTCCCCCGCTGTCAAGAGCCAGCATGACCGCCCCGTCAGACTCGGTTCAGCTTACAGCCCTGATTGGACTGTGTAATCAGGCGTTAACCCGCGTATGGGAGACTGTCTTCCGGGCGCCTGCTTTCGTACTGCCTGCAGCATGTGGGTATGCGTAAGCAGCACCTATGTGATTCTGACGTATTTCCTCGCATCTTTTGAAAGCGTTAACCCTGTATGACAGTTCAGCCTTCCATCCTGTCGGCGGCCTTCTGGCGCCGTCAGCACGAAACGGACAGTGCGCAGGTAAACAACCAAGCCGGTTGGATGAACGCCCGGGCGGCTGTGGCGGCGTTCCCCGGGCCCGCGCTGTTGCTGGATGCGAATTGTGGCCTGCTTGCATCCAATCCCGAGGCGGCGCGGCTGGCGCAGGCCCTTGAGGAAGGGGGCGCGAAAGAAATCCGTCAGATGGTGGTGGCTGTTGCTGCAACCGGAAAGCCCGCCATGGGACAAATCCTGCTGCCCATGGACCCGGTGACGGGGCGTGGTCAGGCGTTGACCTATTTGACGGTTCTTGCCTTGTGCTTTTCCCCGCGAAATATGCAGGAGCCGCCGAAGGATATGCGTAATTGTCAATTTCTGGTTCTGGGGCGGGACGCCAGCGCTGAATTCGCCATGCG
>DMKG01000110.1:0-3073 GCA_003454415.1 Alphaproteobacteria bacterium | reverse complement strand
GGGGCGGGACGCCAGCCCTGAATTCGCCATGCGCCGGGCGTTGATAGAATCGCGCGAACTCTATCGTGATCTTACGCGCTGCTCGTCGGATTTTGTCTGGCAGACAGATGAGAACGGCGCCTTTACCTTTGTCAGCGCCAAAGGCGCCCTGGGGTACAGCGCCAATGCGCTGAATGGCCGAAGCAGCGCCGGTTTGATGGATGCGGGGTCTTCCGGGCAAGCGTCAAATCCCTTTACCGCCCGGGAGCAGGTGGAAAATGCAGAAGTCGTTCTGCGCCATGCCAATGGAGAGACCAGATATTGCCTGGTGCAGGCGCTGCCTGTGTATGATCAGGAAAACCAGTGGCGCGGGGCGAGAGGCGCCGTCAGCGATATCACCCAGGCCCGGCAGCACCAGATCGCCATGGAGTATATCCGTCAGCGCGAAGAGCAGGTGCGCAAAGTCATTGACGCCACCCATGGCACGCTGGACACCGTAACCGCCTTTAACAAAGCCGCCGCAATCATCGCGGAAAATTCGGGCGCCGTCCATTGCGCCATCCTGTCGCTTGTCAATCAGCACACAAGCCTGCTCGGATCCTCCACCCCGATGGACGGCGCGGTCATTCCCGGGAATGTCCTTGAGGGATTGCGCAGCGGCGCAATGCTGGCCGAAGAAGAAGAAATGCTATGCATTCAGGAAAACGGCGGCCAGCACCAGCTTTGTTTCACCTTTTATGCGGGCATAGCCAATGGCGCCATATGGCTGCGCTATCCGGAGGACTGGCAGCCCAGGCAAGCGCCGCAGTTTATGCCGCAGGGCATCACGTCGCGGCCATTCGCCCAAACCGTATCCAGCCAGATCGGCATCGCAATCGCGCATGCCTTGCAGATGCTGCGTCTGGGAGAATTGTCGCGGACAGATGAACTGACCGGATTGTTCAACCGGCGCGCGTTCATGGAGGATCTGCAGGGCCGTCACGCCCATATTTTCCGCACCGGTCAAAAATGCGCCTTTCTCTATATAGATCTGGACAATTTCAAACAGATCAATGACAGCATGGGCCATGACGCAGGTGATCTGACCTTGCGGGAGATTGCCAATATCCTGCGCTATCACAGCCGCGCGGGTGATCTTTGCGCACGTCTTGGGGGTGATGAATTTGCGGTCTGGCTGGAGGGCGCCGATGAAGAAGGCGCGCAGCGTAAATGCCGGCTGCTGATCTCCGATGTCGAGCGTCTGCACGCACAGATATCGCCGGAGAAAACAGACAGTCCCGACGCGCTTGGCCTGTCCATCGGCATCGCCATTTCCGACCCGGAGAATGCGGAATCCTTACTGCAATTGATAAAACGCGCGGACGAGGCGATGTATCAGATCAAACGTCGTGGGAAGAGAGGATATGGGGTTGCGCCGCCAGCGCCACTGGTGAACGTCTGCGGCTATGCTGGCGCATGAAGGGGGGCACATGTTGAAAAAAATTCTTGGAAATCTGTCATTATCCCGAAAGCTGCCCAGAGAACTTGATTATGAAGAGGCGCGGGGCGTCCTCGAGAAGAGCCAGCTCGCCCAGCGCAAGGAACTGGCGGCGCGGCCCGACGCGCCCCCCGAAATGCTGTATTTTCTTGCCAGTGACGAGTCCGCGAACGTGCGGCGCTCTGTCGCGTCGAACCCGTCCACGCCGGCGAAAGCGGACGAAATCCTGTGCAATGACGCTGATGATGAGGTGCGATGCGATCTGGCGCGCAAAATCGCCCGTCTGGTGCCCGGTCTGCCCGCAGACGCGCAGCATAAATTGCGTCAGCAGATGGAAAGCATCCTGGACAGGCTTTCCACCGATCACCTTCCGCGCGTGCGCCAGATCGTCGCGGAGGAAATCAAGAGTTCGGACAATGTTCCCAAATCCTTAGCGCTGCGGCTGGCGCAAGACCTGGAGCAAATCGTTCGGGCGCCGATACTGGAATATTCTCCCCTGCTTTCGGATGACGATCTGATGCAGATCCTGTCAAGCGGCATTGTCGATGGCGCCATGACGCCGATCGCCTGCCGCGCGCAAGTGAGCGAGCAGGTTTCCGATGCGATCGCCGCGACGCTGGACGTGTCCGCTGTCGCCGCCCTGCTGACAAACAAGAACGCGCAGATCCGCGAAGAGACCCTGGACGCTATTATCGAGCAGGCGGAAGATATCCATCAATGGCATAAGCCCATTGTCATGCGTCCGGAACTGCCCCTGCGCTCCGTGCGCAGGGTGGCGGGTTTCGTGGCCGCTTCGCTTCTGGGCATTCTGCTGGAGCGTGAGGATCTCGATCTTGACCGGGCGACATCGGATCTGCTGAAAAAAACGATCCGCCAGCGGATTCAGGAAGAGGATGATCTTTTAGCGCCCAATGATCCGCCGGCAGGGCTTAGTCCCCGTCAGGCCTATGAAGCCGGGCAGCTCAACGATGCGGCTATCGTTGCGGCGGCCAGCGCGCGGCGCGCCGATTTCGTGATGGAGGCGATATCGCTCAAATCCGGCGTGCCCGAACCGCTGGTGCGGCGCATCTTCGAGGCGCGCAGCGGCAAGGCCATTACGGCGCTGGCGTGGAGCGCCGGGCTTTCCATGCGCACGGCGCTGGTGATGCAGAAGGAAATCGGCCGTGTGCCGCGCCCGGACTTTCTTCTGGCCCGCAATGGGGTGGATTTTCCTTTGGAAGAAAGCGAAATGCGCTGGCATCTGCAATATTTTGACGTCCCCCTGTAGTTGCGGAAAATATTGTCATTCGTGGCCTTTCTGACGCATCATGCCGCCTGTGCAGAGCAAAGGGAGCAGAGGTATGGATATCAGGGGCAAGGCTGCGATCGTCACCGGTTCGGCCATGGGCCTGGGGGCGGCGGTGGCGTTGAAGCTCGCCCGGCGTGGCGTCAATGTCGTGATCAATTATTCCAAAAGCGAGAAGGACGCCCGCGAAGTCGCCGGCCAGTGCGCGGCCCTTGGCGTGGAGACGCTGGCCGTGAAAGCCAACATCGCGGAAGATGCGGATTGCAGGCGTCTGGCCGCCGAAACCCTGGACAAATGGGGCCGGATCGATATTCTGGTGAACAATGCCGGCA
>DMKG01000305.1 GCA_003454415.1 Alphaproteobacteria bacterium | reverse complement strand
GTGCCCTGGATCGGCGCGTTGATGGCGGCGCGTTCGGAAAAGGCGCGGTGCGCCGGATTCTTCTGGTTGATCCCCGGGAAGTGCACCTTGCGCCCGAACATGGTCCGTACAAAGCCGTTTTCACGGGCAAACTGTTTGGTCGATTCCATATATCCGCGGATGCCGGGAAACTTATGAAAATAGGCCTGGATATAGCGCTGGGCGTCCGCCTGCGGAATGCCCAGCTGGTTCGCGAGGCCAAAGGCGGAGATGCCGTAGATGATGCCGAAATTGATGGCCTTGGCGCGGCGGCGGATGGCCGGGTCCATACCTGCAACCGGCGTTTCGAAAATCTCGCTAGCAGTGATGGCGTGAATGTCATCGCCACGCAAAAACGCCTGTTTCAGCGCCTCGATATCCGCGATCACCGCCAGTATCCGCAATTCGATCTGGCTGTAATCGGCGCTGATCAGCTTATGTCCGGGCTCCGCGATGAAGGCTTGGCGCAGCTTTCGTCCTTCTTCCGTTCGAATGGGGATATTCTGCAAATTCGGGTCATTCGAGGAAAGCCGCCCTGTCGAGGTGGAGGCCAGTGAATAAGAGGTATGCACCCGTCCGGTTTGGGGATGAATATGCCCCTGCAACGCCTCGGTGTAAGTGCCCTTCAGCTTGGACAATTGCCGCCAGTCGATAACCCTGGCCGGCAGCTCATGGCCCTGCGCCGCCAGAGTCTCCAGGACATCCGCCCCGGTGGACTGATCGCCCCCCTTGGTTTTCTTTCCCGCCGCCAGGCCCAGTTTTCCGAACAGGATTTCGCCAAGCTGTTTTGGCGAGGCGATATTGAATTTCTCCCCCGCAAGGGAAAAGATCTGCTGCTCATATTCCGCCATGCGCCCGGAAAACTCGACCGAAAGCCGCGCCAGCAGGCCCGCATCCACCCTGACGCCCGCCGCTTCCATATCCGCCAATACGGGGATCAGCGGACGTTCCAGCGTTTCATAAACGCACAGCATATGCTCCGCGATCAGACGCGGTTTCAGAATATGAAACAGCCGTCCGGTGATGTCGGCGTCTTCCGCGGCGTAATGCGTCGCCTTGTCCAGCGGCACGCGATCGAATGTGCGCCGCTCCTTGCCGCTGCCCGTGACTTCCTTGAACGAAATCGGCGTGTGTCCGATATGCAGTTCCGATAATTCATCCATGCCATGGCCATGCCGGCCCGCGTCAAGCGCATAGGACATCAGCATAGTGTCATCGGCAGGGAATATCCGTACGCCATGACGCAACAGCACCAGCATGTCATATTTCAGATTCTGCCCAACTTTCAGAACCCCCTCATCCTCCAGCAGGGGTTTAAGACGCGCCAGCACTTGTGAGAGGGGAAGTTGCCGGGGCGCCTCGCCGCCAAGGGACAGGGCGCCATCGCCATCGGGCCCGGTATGGCCGAGCGGGATATAGGCGGCGCTTCCCGGTTCGGTCGAAAGGGAAATCCCCACCAGTTCAGCGCGCATCGCATCGAGTGAATTGGTTTCCGTATCGACGGCCACCCATCCCGTTTTGCTGGCCTCTGCGATCCAGCGGTCGAGCGCCGCAAAATCCGTTATGGTCTCATATTTCCCGTAATCTATGGCGGCCGCCAGCCCGGGAAGGGTGGCGCCGGGCGCGCCGCGTCCGTTCGGGGAAAGATTCTGATTCAGGCCGCCCGCTTTTGCAGCGCCTTCAGTGGCGGGCGCCTGCGCGCCCGTTTCCGCAAGTATCCGGCGCAGAAGCACCTTGAACTCCATTTCCGCCAGAAAGCGCGTCAGCACTTGCGGATCGGGATGTCTGAGATCCATCTCCTCCAGACCGATTTCCACGGGCGCATCTTCCCGCAGGCGCACGAGTTCACGGCTGGTGCGCGCCATTTCAGCCCCGTTCACGAGGCTTTCCCGGCGTTTGGGCTGTTTGATTTCCTGCGCCCGCGCCAGCAGCGTGTCGAGATCGCCATATTCCTGAATGAGCTGCGCCGCGGTCTTGACGCCGATCCCCGCAATCCCTGGTATATTGTCCGAACTGTCCCCCGCCAGCGCCTGCACATCCACCACCTTTTCGGGCGGGACGCCAAATTTTTCCATTACCTGCGCCGGACCGATATGAATGTTTTTCATCGGGTCGAGCATATCGACCCCCTCCCCCACCAGCTGCATCAGATCCTTGTCGGAAGAGACGATGGTCACCCGCGCGCCGCGCGCCCGCGCCTGCCTTGTATAGGTCGCGATCAGATCGTCCGCCTCAAACCCCGGCAGCTCCGCCATCGCCACATTGAAGGCGCGCACCGCATCGCGGAAAAGGGGAAATTGCGGTTTCAGATCTTCCGGCGGATCCACACGATTGGCCTTGTAGGCGGCATAGATGTCATTTCGGAAATTGCGCCGGGCGCTGTCGAAGATCACCGCAATATGGGTGACCGATTCTCCGGACTTTGTATCCTCGATCAGCTTGTGCAGCATATTGCAGAAGCCGCTGACCGCGCCCACAGGCAGGCCGTCGCTGCGGGTGAGGGGCGGCAGCGCGTGATAGGCGCGGAAAATATATCCCGAGCCGTCGATGAGATAGAGATGGTCCTCAGGTCCAGGCGGTTTGGCCCCTGCCTGCCCATCATGGGGTTCACGCATCTGGAATCCTGATCCTTGTTCTGATTGACCTGCTCGCGTGTGGGATGATACCCAGATTGCCTTACGAATTAAAGACGCAGCGATAGATGAACAGGCCCCCATTGAAAGCGCTGACCTCGACGGATCATTCCGGCGGCGCGCCCGCGCCGGACGGTGAAAACGCCATCGAGGCGCGCAACCTGAAGAAAATCTACCGCAGCGCCAATGGCGGGGAAGGCGCGCATGCGCTGAAGGATTTCTCCCTCGCCATTCCGCGCGGATCGATATTCGGCCTGCTGGGCCCCAATGGCGCGGGTAAATCCACGTTCATCAACATTCTGGCGGGACTGGTGCTCAAGACCAGCGGCGAGGCCAGCATCTGGGGCTTCGATATCGACCGCAATCCGCGCAAGGCGCGCGTCTCCATCGGAATCGTGCCGCAGGAACTGAACATCGATCCGTTTTTCACTCCGGCCGATTTGCTGGACCTTCAGGCCGGCATGTATGGCGTGCCCAAAGCGGAGCGGCGCACCGCCGAGATTCTCGCCGCGCTGGGCCTGACCAGCAAGGCGGACGCATACGCCCGCACCCTTTCAGGCGGCATGCGGCGGCGCCTGCTGGTGGCCAAGGCCATGGTGCATAACCCGCCCATTCTGGTGCTGGACGAACCGACGGCGGGGGTCGATGTCGA
>DMKG01000216.1 GCA_003454415.1 Alphaproteobacteria bacterium | reverse complement strand
TCGATTATCTGTTCTTTTTTGGCGTTGCCTTTGCCCGTGGCGAATTTCTTGATCGCCTGCACCCCGACCCCGTCATAATCGATGTTGTGGTGCTCGGCCCAGGTCATCAGCGTGGCGAGCAGCCCTCCATAGACATGTGCGGCCTGAACGCCAGTGTGCCGGTTGACGCGCTCGTAAAATACTTCGCTGATGTCCTCATGCGCGGCCTTCAGATCGTTCAGCCAGGTCCGGAACCGTACGAAGCGCGCGCCTTTGCGCTCGCCCGGGCGGGGGGCGAAGCTCACGGTGCCGCTGTCCACAAGCCCATCGGATCCCGCCAGCGCCCAGCCGGTCTGTGTGCCTAAATCAAGCGCGAGAATGCAGGGGGTCACGTCGCTGCCTCAATCCGCACGGCCCGCTTCCGTGTCCAGGAAGGTGCGCCAGAGCATGGCGTAGCCGATCACGTCATCGGCGTTATCCGCATGACGCCAGTCGCCATTGACGGCGCGCGCCAGCTTCAACGTGATCATGCTTATGGCCTCGCGCACGGCGGGCGGCAATTCCGGCCAGCCGGGGTTATCCATCAGCGCGGACTGCAGTCTCTGCCGGGTTTGGGCCAGATCGTCGAACGGCCCATAAATCATGCGCCTGTCTCGCAGCATGTTCTCAGTCAGATCGCTCACCATTTCCGGCCGCCCCCCTTTATGGTCGCGTTCGCGACATGCGCGCCGACCGCCATCCAGAAGGTTCTGCGCGTTTCTTCCTCGCGCCTGAATCCGAGCACGGACAATACCCGCCTGATCATGCTGCTTCCTCCTGCTCTTCAGTGTTTATCTGCCGCCGCCACGCGCGCGCGGTGTGCGCCTCGCAATAGGGGCTGTGTTCCGTGTGCTGCCGGGCGCAGAACTCCGCCGCCACGCCTTCGCCCGCAATGATCCACCGGCAGCCCGTGCGGGGCAGCGTCTCTAAAGTGTGCCGCTTGCCGTCTGGTCTCAGAACCGGGTCAGGATCGGGCGCGCGGCGGCGTACTGGCTCGGCGCGGGGCGGGAGCGGTGGCGCGGAGTGAAGCCTGACAAGAACATTCCTGCCGACTGCCGCAAGCTTTGGTTTTGGCTTTGGTTCCTGCTTCGTTTTCGGCGCTGGCTTTGGCTTTTCAGCCGCCAGCCGCTTGCCAGCCTTCGCTTCAAGCCCCAGCCTCTTCAGCTTGCCGCACACCGCATTTCGGCTGATAGGCCGGTGGAACTGATCGCTCAGCAGACGCGCCATGGCCCCGGTGGTCAGCTTCCCGCCATCCGCCATCTTGCGCAAAGCGCCGATCTCCTTGTCGCTCCATTCCGGTCTTGAAAACCGCCTGCTTGACATTTTTCCTCCCTCCAGAAAATTTGACGGGGATCAGACGATTGGCGCGGCGACATGAAACCGGCAACGCACGCGCCTTGACCCTTGCAGGCATCGCCTGTTACGACGCCCCGTCCCGCCGCACAGGAAATGCGCGCCGGTAACCCTGAATATTCTGCCCCCCACCACCGGAAAAAGGCGGCCACGCGCCCGCAGGCGCGCGGCCCAGTTTGAGGGAGGAAACACAGGGCTTGCGCCCTGCTATCCGGCAGGCCGGGAGCGCCCCGCCTGCGGATGACTTGAATGATTTCATGCGCCGCTCTCCTTCAGACGCTCCAGCGCGCGCATCGCCTTTTCCATGGTTTCCGCCGCGCCCCGGATGGTCTTCGCCAGCTCTGCCTCGCGCTCCCCGGCGGCCATGCGGGCAGGCCGGTGATGGTCTGTCGCGGAGCAGGCGTAATAGAGCGGCTCATAACTGCCGCAGAAATTCATGGCGGCGATCACCTGTGCGAAGCTCAGCTTCTCGCCGGTTCCGTCCTTCAGGCAATTGGTCAGCTTTGCGTATGCGGATTCGAGCCGCATTTCGGGCCACAGAAACGCCGCCACCTGTTTTGTGCTCTTGCCCGAAAGGATCATCATGTGGCGGAAGGCCTCATGCGGGTCATCTTCAAAGAGCGCGGGCTGTTGCGGCCGGTTCATTCGCGCCACCCTAATCTTTAGGGTCGTTTAGGGTATTGGAATCAGGGCAAAAAAAAGCCTCAGCGGCGGGGGCGGTGTTTGCTCCGAAAATGTCAGGCCGCAGATATTCTTTGGGGATTTTGCCGTGACTCACTTCATCGATCTTTACGGCGTTTTCAGCCGTGATCCTGCGCGAACCCTTTTCCCAGCGGCACACCGTGGTTTTGGTCACATTCACAAGGTGAGCCAGCGCCTGCTGGGTCAGCCCGGCATCGCGGCGAAGTTTTCTAAAATCAATCTGCATATCACTCATGCTCAATAATTACCGTGTAGGCAACATTTAAGCAAGAGGAAAGTTACCGATGTGGATAACGACAGAAATCGGCGGAAATATTAATGTTTCCAATATGGTGCACAGAATTGGCCCACGAAAACCGTTCCGCAATTACATAAAAAAGTGGCGGACGAGGCGCGGCCTGACGCAGGAGCGGCTTGCGGACTTGATCGAGACCACCAAAACATCCATATCCCGATGGGAAAACGGCACGCGGGATCCAACCACGCAGGCGCTAGCCGCTATTGCCTATGTCTTGGACATTGAAATTGCTGATCTTTTTCGCGATCCTGATCGCCCAAGCGCAGACGCTTTGCTCGCAGGCGCAACGGAGGAAGAAACCAGGACAGCAATTGCCCTGATCGAAACCTTCCTGAAGCGAACCGGCACAAGCGGCTGATCCACTGACAGAAAGGAGGGGGGGTATGAGCGAGAATACAGGCGAAAGCCTGGAAAAACCAAGGCCCGGGCTGCTTATTGCCGTCTGCATCGTGCTGTTTCTGGGGCTAATAATCATGGTCGGCTTCCCTGACAAGACCCCGCAAGAGAAACAACAGGAAGCCTGCAATGACGCACGACACGCCTATTGGGTGGCGCAAGACCTGATCGCAGAGCGGCTGAAATCCCCGAAAACTGCCGATTTTCCGACATTCTCCCACGTGAAGGCCACGCCGCTCGGGGATTGCCGGCATCTGATCAAGGGATATGTGGACGCCCAGAATGGGTTCGGCGCGCTGATCCGCACACGCTACACCGTGACTATGGCGTTTGACCGGTTCGACAGCCGGGGCGACGCTTATTATCTCATGGAAACCCTGGAATTTGACGAATGATGCGGGCGGAGACTGGCGGAGTCAGAAACCAGAACAGGGGGGATAATCATGGCGAAAACACCCAAAAACACCGGCGGCGATAAACCCCCGCCGCCCCCAGGCCCGCAGAAAAGCCCGCCGGATAAGGGCTTTCACCGGATCAGCGACCGGAAAGGTCCAGAAAGAAATAGACCAGAACCCCCGTCAAAGGGGCGCTAGTCCCCAACACCACCGCCGCCTGAAATCCACGCGCCGCCTTTGCCAGCGCGCGGATATTGGCGTTCAGTTTGCGCTCATATTCTCCGATCTGATCTTCAATCGCCGCATCATAGCTTGAGTTTTGACGTAAATGATGTTGCCAGAAATCTGGCGGATTACCGCGCACAAAGCTGATTCGCGGGAACGCGGTCCAAAGACAGATCACGGTGGCGATGTAGAATAGCCCCGCCGTCAGCCAGCCGGACAGGTTAACCGCCTGCGCGGTCGCCGGGTCAGGCTGCCATCCGATCAGCACCGCGGCTATCGCCGTCGCCGCCGCCAGGAATACGCTGGCCGTGGTGACCGCCCGCTGATCCGCAGAGACGCCAAAGGCGTTGGTCCCCGTTACCTGGTGCCCGGCGTCATCCAGGCAGCGCTCCAGCATCCTCGCCCGGTCATCAATGATTTCGCTCATTCTGGTCTCCCGTTACAACAATTGGTTTTGCTTCTGGGATTTTGGCACAGGCAAGCGGTTCCATTTCATAGTTCGTATCCCGTTCTTATTCGCGCCTCATCTTAGCCTAAAAAGCCACAAAAGCAACAAAGTGTCCTTCATGGACACTTTTTTATTGACTATTGGTTGCCTACACGGCAACATCCGCCTTGAACTGATCAAACGAAAGGCGGAAGCATGAGCGGACAGGAATTTGACGGAATTTATATGGCGGGCGCGATCCTGGCGGCGCTCTGCGTAATCCTCATTGCCGGGGCGGCGCTCTGGATGGCGGCGCGCGATGAGTGAGCGCACCGTGGTCGAGACCCTGCTCAAGGCGCGGGCGCTGCTGGCGGAGGGCAAATGGTGCAAGGGCAGCTATGCGGTGGATCGGGACGGGGTGGAATGTGATGTAAGAGGCCCGTCAGCGGTGGCTTGGTGTGCTTTGGGCGCGATATGGAAGTTTGAGCCTGACCTTTCGCGTCAAGTCGACGTCGAGGAATATCTAAAAATGGTCATTCCGCGAGCCCAGAGAATTTTCTTAGGGGTCCCGATCTTAAATGATGCCCCAGAAACGACGCTTGCGGACGTTCTGGCGCTCTACGACCGCGCCATAGAGATGGCAGAGAGGGAAACCGCATGATGGCCGGGGATCCCAACAGAGACGCGGCTATCAGATACGCGGACCGCGAAGCCATGGCCGATCAGATCGCGGATCGCGCCCACGAAATCGCCATGGCGAAGGTTGACGACATTCTTTCTGACCGCGAGACCATCGCCGACCTGATGGCCGGTTACGAGGTCGATATATGGAGCGAAGTGCAGGCAATCATTGAGCACGCAACGCCAGCAATGGACGCCTATATCGATCTGTGCGCGACCTCAAAAGAGGCAAGCCTGCATCTTGCGCCATTGCTGCGCGCCTGTGAGCGCATGCGCAAGATCATGACAGATGCGGCCCATTACAGCGTCATCGATGACGCCGAGTACCAGGCCGAAGATGAAATCATGAAAAATGGAGAGTGAAATGAGCAACTATGTTGTGTTTGAAACGCCCGGCGACATCGATATGCGGGCAATCAGGACATTCGGGATCAACAGCAAGCCGCACACAGACAATCCCATAGGATATTTCGGGACCGGCCTTAAATACGCCATCGCCGTATTGATGCGCACCGGGCACACGCTCACCATCAACTCAAACGGCGCATCTTACAGGTTTGAATTGCGTGGCGAACGGTTTCGCGAAAAGCACTTCGATTTTATTTTCATGAACGGCGATCCGCTGCCATTCACAACGGAACTCGGCAAGAATTGGGAGCTTTGGCAGGCATTCCGCGAAATTTACAGCAACACCATTGATGAGAATGGAGAGGCGTTTGTGTCCGAATGCCCCCCATCAACCAAGCAGGCGACAACCCAGATTGTCGTTGATGGAGCCGACTTCGTCCGGGAGTTTGATGAACGATATAACACCTTCCTGCGCGGCGGGGAACGCTCTGGCCGTGGTGTTCAGATCATCAGGGCTGCGAGCAACCACATATTTTATCGTGGCATGAGGGTGCATGACCTAAAGAAGCCAAGTCTGCACACATATAACATTCTTGATGTGATAGACCTGACAGAAGACAGGACGGCAAAATATCAATTTCAAATTGAAGCGCGCATTATGCGCGCGCTTGCAGCCCATCATGACCCTGAGATTATAAAAATCGCCCTTCAGGCGAATGACGACAAGTTCGAAGCGGGCCTGGATTTTACAGACGTCTGGCAAGACCCGACAAAGGAATTTGTCGAATGTGTAAAGACGGCCAGAAACCAGACCGCCATCAAATATGTCCGGAAGCGCGACCCGTCATGGCTGCAAGCGCGAAGCGCGCGGCATGTTTTCGATCAACTGGCCGACTGCATCAGAGAAGATGAATGGGACCTTTTCACAACCATTGCCCGCCAGAACAGCGCGCCATTGCTGGCGCTGCTGCTGGCCGCTGATCGCCGCACAGCGCCAACTGAGTCGGACGAATTGGCGGGTGGAGAATGAGCCTGCTTCTCGAAACCTGCGGCTTTCTCGGCATCATCGCGCTCTGCCTGTTCGGATGGATCGCAACGCCATGAATGGAACAAAACAATGATTGAAATCAGGAATTACAACGGCAGGCTGCTGTTACAGGTTGACGCCAAAACGCTGGAGGGCGCAAATCTCGAGGGCGCAAATCTCTGGGGCGCAATCCTCAAGGACGCATATCTCGAGGGCGCATATCTCTGGGGCGCTGATCTCGCCAGCGCATATCTCGAGGGCGCAAATCTCAGG
>DMKG01000248.1:4398-4528 GCA_003454415.1 Alphaproteobacteria bacterium | reverse complement strand
AGGGAATTTCATGAGCGCAAGAGAATAGCTGCGATCATATAGTGTTTCCACTTGAATGAGGGGTGATTTAAACTGAGGTATGGAAAAAAGCCGCCAGAACCCGTCTCCATCGAAAGTTTTCACCGCCGCC
>DMKG01000248.1:0-4152 GCA_003454415.1 Alphaproteobacteria bacterium | reverse complement strand
TCATGGTGGTGGGAGATGAGATCCTTTCGGGCCGTACCCAGGACACCAATACATCCTTTATCGCCAAATGGCTGAATGAACGCGGCGTGCGCCTGTGCGAAGTACGTGTGGTGCCGGATATTCAGACGGAGATCGTCGCGGCGCTGAATGCGTTGCGCGGCCGGTATGATTATGTGTTCACCACTGGCGGGATCGGGCCGACCCATGATGACATTACGGCGGATGCGGTGGCGGCGGCGTTCGGTGTTCCTATCGATTATCACCCCCAGGCGCTGGAGATCCTGAACGCCCATTACGCTCCGGGTGAATTTACCGAAGCGCGCAAACGCATGGCCCGCATACCGCAGGGGGCGGAGCTCATCGAAAATCCGGTGAGCAAGGCGCCGGGCTTCCATATCGGGAATGTTTTCGTGCTGGCGGGGGTGCCCATGATTATGCAGGCCATGCTGGAATCCCTCAGCCATCACATCGCGGGGGGACAGAAAATGCTCAGCGCCTGCATTGGCGGCGCTGTGGCGGAAGGCCATGTGGCAGAGGCGCTGGGCATATTGCAAGGCCAGTATCCCGATGTCAGCATGGGCAGTTACCCCTATTTCCGCCCTCCGCCACGGGGGGAGGAGGGGGTGCTTCCTGTTTATGGGGTGAATTTCGTGCTGCGCTCCATTGATCCGGAACGCTTGAGCGCGGCGGCGGAGGCCGTCCGATCCATGATCCGCGCCCATGGCGCGACGCCGGAGGATAGGGATTAGCCGCTACGTCCTAGGCGGCGGTGCGCTTTTTTCCTTCACAAATCGTTTATCAATGCTGGAAGGGCTTTTCAAATAGGCGATTTAATGTCAGATTAGCCCGGAATCGTGTTGTATAGGCAGGTTTGACCGGTTGCGGTTTCTGGGCATAGAACCTGACATTAATGAACAAAAGAGGGAGAAGCACGGCATGGTGAAGGTTAAATCGGGCGTCCTGGGCATCTGTGGCGCAGTTGTGGGGGCGGCGATGGCGTTGAGCGTTTCCAGTGCTCTGGCGACCGGGGTTGAGGGGATGATGGATGTTTCCCACCTTGATTCAGCCCATGAAAACTGGGCGAAAGCCGGCAAGCATGAATTTTATGTCAGCTGCACCAGCATTGACGACTACATCACCCAGGTGGAAGGTCCCAATCTGAAAGAAGCCCAGATGACAGCCTATAAGGAATCCATCACCAAAGCCGGTGGCAATACCTGCTGGCCGGTCTGGCGCGGCCTGGTGAAATAAGACCAGTCAGCCAATATTTGGTTTCTTCGAATTTAAATCCGGGATCGCGCGGCGGTTCCGGATTTTTGTATTACGGGATAGGCGCTGTCTTCCTATGGGAAGGGTCTTGAGATGGGCTTGGCGGGATCATGAAGCGCCCCTGTCTGGCGCCTGGCCGTTCGGCTGAACCTCTAAAACTTTCCATCCCTTCCCATGGCGAGGAATTTTTGCCGTCTGGCTTCGCGCAGTTGCGCTCCGTCCTGACCATCGAATTCCTTCAAGGTGTTTTCAAGGACCAGGCCCGTCTGACGGATAATCTGGCCAGGGTCCCGATGTGCGCCCCCCAGAGGCTCGGGAATGATGGAATCGATCACACCCAGCATATGCAGCTCCTGCGCCGTCAGTTTCATTGCGGCGGCGGCTTCCTTCGCCTTGTCCGCCTCCCGCCACAGGATCGATGAGCAGCCTTCGGGGCTGATTACTGAATAAATGGCGTGCTCCAGCATGATGACGCGATTACCCGCAGCCAGGGCGATGGCGCCGCCGGACATGCCTTCTCCGATGATGATGGTGATGAGGGGAACCTGAAGCGACAGGCAGCGTGCGGTGGAACGGGCAATGGCTTCCGCCTGGCCCCGTTCCTCGGCGCCCACGCCCGGATAGGCGCCGGGCGTGTCGATAAGGGTGACCACGGGCAGGCCGAATTTTTCCGCCATGTCCATCAGTCGCACCGCCTTGCGATAGCCTTCAGGCCGCGCCATACCGAAATTATGACGCACCCTGCTCTCGGTCGCAGCGCCTTTTTCCTGTCCGATCAGCATGATGGGACGGCCATTCAGGCGGCCGGGGCCGCCGATGATGGCCGCATCCTCGGCGAAATTTCTGTCGCCGGCCAGAGGGCTGAACTCCTCGATAAGCTGGGCGATATAATCCAGACAATGCGGGCGATTGGGGTGCCGGGCGACCTGTGTTTTCTGCCAGGGCGTCAGGCGTGCATAGCTTTGCCGCAGCAGGGCGTCCGCCTTGGTTTCCAGCTTGGCCACATCCTCGCTGATGGCGATAGACACATCCCTGGCCGCCAATTGACGTAATTCTTCGATCTTGGCTTCCAGGTCGGCAATGGGTTTTTCAAAGTCCAGATAGGTCCGCATCGGCCCCAATACCATTATACATAAGGTTTGCTTTGTCGCCCGGACGGGTGCTTCTGTCAACCTTGGCAGGATTTTTTTAATACATCAGGCTTATTGCTGCGCCAGCGGGTGGTGCTGGCGGACCAGGGCCTGCATGCGGTGATCCAGCACATGCGTATAGATTTCTGTGGTGGAGATATCCGCATGGCCCAGCATTTGCTGCACGGCGCGAAGATCGGCCCCATGGGCCAGCAAATGGGTGGCGAAGGCGTGGCGCAGACTGTGGGGAGAGATGGCCCGCGAGGGCAAACCGGCCTCAGCCGCCAATTCACCCAGCAACTGCGCGAAACGGTGGCGGGTCAGATGTCCCTGAGCCCCGCGTGAGGGAAACAGGTAACGCGACACGCCTGATGCGGGCAGAAAATACGTCCGCTCGGTCAGATAGGCTTCAAGCGCCGCTTTGGCGGGCTCCCCCAAAGGGGTCAGCCGTTCCCTTCCGCCCTTGCCGCGGACCATCAGCAGGTGCGGGTGGCTGCCGATGGCGCTGAGGGGCAGACTGACCATTTCGCCTACCCGTAAACCGGTGGCGTAGAGAATTTCCAGCATACAGGAAAGACGCACTCCCTTAGGGGTCGCATCGCGGGCGTGCGCGGCCTCAAGCAAGCGGTCAATTTCCGGCTCGCTCAGCACATGGGGAAGGGGACGGCGGTGACGCGGACCCGCAATATTGCTGGTCGGATCCTCCTCCCGCAGACCGTCCGCCAGCAGAAAACGGTAAAATTGCCGTAGCGCCGACAAGTGTCGCGCCGCTGTCGCAGCGCTGACGCCGGCGCTGGAAAGCCCTTCCAGATAACGCCGGATGATGGGCGTGTCGGCGTTTTCAAGATGGCGCTTGCGGCGTGACAGAAAATCCGCGAAACCGGCGAGGTCTCGGCCATAGGACTCAAGCGTGTTTTTCGCCGCCCCGCGTTCAGCGCTCATCATTTCCAGAAAGGCTTCGATCAGGGCTGCTTGCTGCGCCTGGGACATGTCAGATCCCGGCATGCAGCAGAGCGTCCATCGCCAGGGCGCGGGCTTCTTTATGCAGCCCTGTCTGATTGAGCGCCTCCAGCACTGGTCCAAGCGCCAGCGGCTCTGCAAGATAGGCCCCCTGTTCCCCCATCAGGCAAAGACCCAGAAGCACCGTCAGCCCGGTCCGGCCAGAACTGGAGGCGTCAGACAGCATATGCAGCATCACTGGCGATGGTGGGGGAACCGGCTGCTGACCGGTATTTTCCTTTTGATCTGTCATGAGAGTGATCCAGGCGCTGTCGGGAATGACAAGGCCCAGCGCGGCCAAAGTGGTCAGCATCAGCGGTCCCTGCCGGGTTTTCTGTCCCGGCGGCAGTTGCGCGAGCCAGGCTGCGATCATCGCGCCCGGGTCATCCGCCATGACTTCGGCCGATTGCGCAATCCATAACAGAGGCCAAAGGCTGTGCATCGTCCGATAAGCATCGGGATTTGGACCGAGAGACTGTAGTCCCCGCGCCATGGCGTACCACTGCCCGGCGGCGTTCACATCACCTGCCGCCAGCAAGGCGCGTCCCGCATCGGGGGCAATCGGGAGAAGATCGGGAGATAGGAACAGTTCGCGGGTAGAATTGAGATGAACCCGTGCGATCATGGGAAAGCTGTCATTGGTTCGCGCCTGTGACCAGGCCGCGGCGAGGGCGGGCCCTCTGGCGAAAGGCTCCTGCCCCTGTACAACCTGAAACAGCAGGGCGTTGGCGGCGGGATCAGGTCCGCGGAATTG
>DMKG01000001.1 GCA_003454415.1 Alphaproteobacteria bacterium | reverse complement strand
GGCGATTGTCATCGAACATTTTGGCGAACCCTACAGCCTGCTGGTGGACTCGGTTGGCGAGGTTCTGCGCCTCGAAGCAGCTTTGTTTGAAAAGAATCCGTCCAATCTGGACCCAAAACTGCAGGAAATATCGGAGGGTATTTACCGTCTTGATGCGAACCTGCTTGTCGTCTTGCAGCTGAATAAGATCATCCAGAGCATAGATGGGGCGATGGCGGCCTGATATACGCGCTCTTGTTGCTAGGAGGAGTGAGAGAAAATGAAATCTTGTCTAGTCGTGGATGACTCCAGGGTAATCCGCAAGGTAGCCAGACAGATTCTGGAGGACTTGCATTTTGAAATTTCCGAGGCGGTCGATGGCATGGAGGCTTTGAGCTTCTGTCAGAAAAAAATGCCGGACGCCATACTCCTGGACTGGAATATGCCTGTAATGAACGGGATCGACTTTCTGCGTCAGCTGAGACAGGAGAAGAACGGCGATACGCCGGTTGTTGTTTTCTGCACCACTGAAAATGACATCAAGCACATCACCGAAGCCATCCAGGCTGGGGCGAATGAATATATCATGAAGCCGTTTGACCGGGAAATAATCGAGACCAAATTCCTGGAAGTGGGCCTTATATAAATTTCATTCACCTTCAGAAATCATAGTTCAGTTTTTGTAAAAGGTGGTTTTTCGTGGCAATTGTTTCCCGCGCTCTCAATGAACCCTCAAGATTTAAGTCGCCCAGAAAGCCATATCGCGTCATGCTGGTCGATGATTCCGCCGTCATCCGAGGCATGCTGAATCGCTGGCTTTCCGCAGATCAGGAGTGTGAGATTGTTGGCGCGTTTTATAATGGCGCGCAGGCGGTGGCAAATGTAAGGTCATGCAATCCGGAAATCGTAATTCTAGATATTGAAATGCCGGAAATGGATGGACTGACGGCATTGCCGCAGTTGATCCGGCTGGCGCCGGGACTGAAGGTTCTGATGGCGTCAACCTTGACACGCCGTAATGCCGAAATCAGTATTCGCGCGCTTTCGATGGGTGCGGCCGATTATATCTCCAAGCCTGAATCGGCCCGCAGCGGAACGGCAACGGCGGATTTTCAACGTGAACTTCTGAACAAGGTAAAAGCCATTGGCGCGGCAGTCCGCAGGAGCAAAGGGGAGGCTCCCGTCGCCTCGCGTTTTTCCAGGTCCCCTGAAAATTCCGAAAAGATCCAGGCCGTCCCCAAGGATGTGAAAGAGATCGTTTTGCGGAAGCCGTCACAGGTGAAGCCGGAAATTCTCGCCATAGGATGTTCTACTGGCGGGCCACAGGCATTGTTCACACTGCTGAACGGATTGAATAAACCGGTGGCCGTGCCTGTAATTGTCACACAGCATATGCCACCCACCTTTACAGCCATTCTGGCGGAGCATATCCAGAATTCCACTGGATTACCCACCCGGGAGGCGGTCAATGGAGATATTCCCCGCCCAGGTGAAGTGCTTATTGCGCCGGGTGATTTTCATATGCGGTTGTCTAGAGAGGGGACGCAGAAGGTTATTCAGCTGGATCAGAGCCCAAAAATAAACTTTTGCCGTCCCGCCGTCGATCCAATGTTCGATGCAGTAGCGCAATGTTACGGAGCCGCCGCTCTTGGCGTCATCCTGACAGGCATGGGCTATGACGGGCGCGAGGGGGCGCGCCGGATTGTGGAGGCTGGCGGCTCCATCGTAGCTCAGGATGAAAAAAGCAGCGTAGTCTGGGGCATGCCGGGCGCCGTTGCGGATGCAGGCCTGTGCTGTGCGGTCGTTCCTTTAACTGAAATGTCTTTTTTGCTGAGGCGCTATTTACAGGGGGGCGTTCCATGAAGCCAGGCGAGTTTGAATATCTGGCCAGCTTTCTGAAAGGGCGCTCGGGACTTATTCTCAATGCGGATAAAATGTATCTTGTTGAGAGCCGTTTGCAGCCAGTGGCGCGCAAACACGACTTGCCTGGCCTTTCCGAGCTGATCTGGGAGCTGCGTCTTGGCCGGGATCAGAAGCTGACGCAAGACATCATGGAAGCGATGACCACGAATGAAACCTTTTTTTTCCGTGATAAGACGCCTTATGACACATTGCGTAATGAATTGATCCCCTTCTTTCAAAAAGCCCGAAGCACAAAGCAGTTGAGAATCTGGTCGGCTGCTGCATCTACCGGGCAAGAACCCTATTCCATCGCCATGATTCTGAAAGAAATGTCGGCCGCATTGCAGGGCTGGCGCACGGATATTATCGCTACGGATATTTCCAGAGAGGTTCTTGAGAAGTCGCGCGCCGGAATGTACAGCCAGTTCGAGGTGCAACGCGGCCTGCCAATTCAGATGCTGGTGAAATATTTCAAGCAAATCGGCGAAATGTGGCAGATAGATTCAGGCATAAGGGCGATGGTTCAGTTCAAGGAAGGCAATCTGCTTGCCAACTTTGATGGGCTGGGTTCCTTTGACATCATTTTTTGCCGGAATGTGCTGATTTATTTCGACCAGGAAACAAAAAAAGACGTTTTAGAACGTATGGCGAGACTGCTGCCGGAAGAGGGCGTTCTGATCCTGGGCGCTGCCGAAACTGTGTTAGGACTTACCAATACACTGAAGGTGGTTAAGGGCTTGAGAGGAGTTTACTGTAAAAACTCGGAAGCAGTAACCGCACGGGTTCAGGCGTCGGCGATGCGGGCGCCCAAACCCCTGTCTGTCGCGGGTTAGCCGGTCTTCCTGTTCCGCATGAATTTGTGCAGGGGGCGCACACCTGTATCCGGTGAGACGAGAGAGATCTGATCCCCTTGGCAAATTCCTTCGCGGCGCGACGGCGCGCGGCTTCAGGCCGCCTTGATTTTGCCGGGGCGCGCTTCAGAAGTTTCGGTGTCGCGCAGCACGTAACCGCGGCCCCAAACGGTCTCTATATAATGATCATCTCCTGTCGCCGCCGCCAGTTTCTTGCGCAGCTTGCAGATGAACACGTCGATAATTTTCAGCTCTGGTTCGTCCATTCCGCCATAAAGATGGTTCAGGAACATTTCTTTCGTCAGGGTCGATCCTTTGCGCAGGGAGAGCAGTTCAAGCATCGCATATTCCTTGCCGGTCAGATGCACCCTTTGCCCATCAACCTCAACGGTTTTTGCATCAAGATTTACTGTCAGTTTACCGGTTTTGATAACGGATTGGGCATGCCCCTGAGAACGGCGTACAATGGCGTTGATGCGCGCGATCAGCTCTTCCTTGTGGAACGGCTTGGTCATAAAGTCATCCGCGCCCGTGCCCAGCCCGTGCACTTTGCTTTCCATGTCGGAGAGACCAGACAGGATCAGTATGGGGGTTTCCACTTTGGCCTGGCGTAGTTTTTTCAAGACATCAAAACCACTCATATCCGGCAGATTCAGGTCAAGTATGATCAGGTCATAATCATACAGCCTTCCCAGATCCAGGCCTTCTTCGCCCAGGTCAGTGGTATAGAGATTAAATCCAGCCTGGCTCAGCATGAGCTCAATGCCCTGAGCGGTGGCGCTGTCATCTTCTATTAAGAGAACTCTCATGCTGATCTTCCCGTCGGTTGTTTGGTTAATGGGAGCATAAAATAAAATAGTTAAAAAAAGTTAATCGCAATTCATTATTTTCTAAAAAGCGTTTTTTCGAAAATCTGTGACATTTTTTTTAAATCATTGATAATCATGAATAAATGCTGAGTTTACGTGAATTTAAGGGGTTTTGAAGATACTTCCCCTCAGAAAAATTTATCTCAGAGGGTGCTATTTTGCGGTCCTTATTGGCTGAAATAAAACAAATTCAACCCTACCGATTTTACGGCAGGGTCGTTAGCGTACAAGGATTGTTGATTGAAATCAGCGGTATCCCTTCCCTCAGTGTGGGGGCCCGGCTGAACATCTATGCCCGTCATGGTCAGACGGTTGTCTGTGAGGTTATTGGTTTTCGTCAGGAGCGGGCCCTCTGTATGCCATTTGGTCCGCTGGATGGCATCGGTTTGGGCTGTAAGGTCGATATTGCGGGTCATAATCCGTCCATCCGTCCCTCGAACGCCTGGCTCGGCAGAGTCATTAACGGCATGGGTGAACCTATCGATGGTAAAGGGCCGCTGGATATAGGGCCTGTCAGCTATTCTCTACGCGCCAGTCCTCCTCCCTCCCATGAGCGTCAGCCCGTAGGCGGCAGGCTTAATCTTGGGGTGAGGGCCATCAATGGTTTCGCCACCTGTTGCCGGGGGCAACGTATGGGAATTTTTGCCGGCTCGGGGGTTGGTAAATCCGTATTGCTTTCGATGCTGGCAAAAAATACCGAAAACGATGTTGCGGTGGTCGGACTGATCGGGGAGCGGGGCAGGGAGGTCAGGGAGTTCATTGAAGAAAATCTGGGCGAGGAAGGATTGGCCCATAGCGTCATCATTGTCGCTACTTCAGATGAATCCGCTCTGATGCGACGGCAGGCGGCTTATCTGACGCTGTCGGTAGCAGAATATTTCCGCGATCAGGAACTGGATGTTCTATGCCTTATGGATTCTGTTACGCGTTTCGCTATGGCCCAGCGGGAGATTGGACTTTCGACCGGCGAACCTCCCACCAGCAAGGGATATACGCCGACAGTTTTTTCC
>DMKG01000255.1:10871-12143 GCA_003454415.1 Alphaproteobacteria bacterium | reverse complement strand
CCGATAATCCAGCCCTCTCTAGTCCGGTGTTTCTGGCGCGAAATGCCTGGCACCTAAATCACGCCATGGAAAATTGGCCGGATATTCAGTTTTTGAACACGCGGGAACACGCACCAGGTTGAGGCTATGAGCAAAAAGAAAACCGATCAGGTCAGTCCTTTGGAATGGAAGCAACGGCTGTTGGCGCTTCGGGGAGATATAGAAGCGCTTCTGGCGGGCCATGAAGAGCCGCGCGCGCAACCGGAAAGCGACCAGGAAGTGGGGGACCGCGCCGCCCGCGCCGAGGCGGTGCTGGATCATGAAATGGCTGCGGAAACCACGAGACGCAGACATGTGGAGCTGAACCGGATCGATGCTGCGCTGAAACGCCTGGAAGATGACGAGTTTGGCGATTGCGTTACTTGTGGAAACCCGATTGGCCCAGAACGGCTGGCCTTGGACCCAGCCACACCGTTTTGCATTCATCACGCAAAATAACCTGCTGGGTGGATTCTGGAAGGGTCAGGCGGTGATGCTCCGGCAAGAGACCCAGCAGGCGTATCTTGTTTTTCGCATTCCAGCCCAGCAGCCATTGATTCCGCACGCCTATCAACGGGCTTTTCAATAAGGCCGGATGACGGGAGATGATTTCCCTCGCTTCACGGGGGCCAAGCTGATGGGAATGGCCCTGGGTCAGCGTCCGCCAGGCGACGCTCCTTTTGTCGATGAGCCGCCGCCATCCGAAGTCTTGGATCCAGGCGTCGAGATGCGCCTCGTCAATGCCGCGTTTTTTAAGGTCGACAAAGTGACAGAGCAAGCCCCGTTCGCCAAGCCATTGAAAGGCCCGCCGGCTAGACCGGCAATCCGCACCACCAAAAATTTTAACCATTTTACAACTGAATCATGAAGGAACTTAATAATTAATTTTTTCGCAAGATACTGAAAGTTAGCTAGTGACAGGGATCACAAAGCAGTCAGAAAGTTATCAGAATAACCGTGACTCGTTTGTGGATAACTATGGACAGGCGCTACAGGATGCGCCCTGGAGCAGGGCGCATTCCGGAGGAAGGCGGTCAAGGTGGCCGGTTCGGCTAAACGACGGCCTATCCGCCGTAAAAGACCTTTTCGCCCAGATCCTTCATCCATAAAATGGCGTCATCGGGACGGGCGTCGGGCTGCCTGGCCACATTGGCGCTGGTGACCTGAGCGACGAAAATATGGTGATCGCCCTGCTCCACGACGGTGGTCACTTTGCATTCGATACAGGCCAAAGCATTGCTCAGAACAGGTGCG
>DMKG01000255.1:10048-10606 GCA_003454415.1 Alphaproteobacteria bacterium | reverse complement strand
AGAACAGGTGCGCCATTCGCACCCGCCCTGAAGGGTTCGCCGCTGATCTTGTCGCCGTCAAGTTGTGCGGGTTTGAAAAAGGTGAAACCCACAGGCGCCTGTCCCTTGCCCAGCATGTTCAGGGCGAAGGCGCCGGTTTTGCGAACCAGCCCGTAAGCGCCGCTATCGCTCTTGATAGCGACGGCAACGAGGGGCGGTTCGAAGGACGTCTGCGTCACCCAGTTCACCGTCGCGGCCGCCACTTCGTCCCCAGACTTGGCGGTCAGAATATAAATACCGTAAGGGATCATTCGCAGAGCGGTTTTTTTGGCTGCCTCATCCATGATCATCTCTCCTGTTTCTGTGATTACGGGGTAAAATATAATATGCCCAGTTCACGGAACAGCATTGAACCATTCAAGGGGAGAATCAAGTCCGGTGTAAGGAAATGAGGCCATGGCAATCAGCATGACCGCACTCTGCAAAGGGATTCTGATCCAGCAGTCTGTTCCTGCATTCTGGCCGTCAGGATCAGGGGGCGTCAGCAGGCGCAGGCGCGCCTTCGCCCTCCCGTGCCGG
>DMKG01000255.1:3836-9924 GCA_003454415.1 Alphaproteobacteria bacterium | reverse complement strand
GCGCGCCTTCGCCCCCCTGTGCCGGCAGATCGCCCAGATCGAAGATTTTCCTCAGGAAGCCAGGGGTTAACGCCGAAAGAGGATTGACGAAAATATCCGCATTATCGCTGGGTCCGCTGGCGCTGTAATTGATGGCGAAGACGCCCTGATTGCTGCCGCCAAGCAGGATTTTTCCCAGCAAGGGGACTTTGCCGAAAACGGTATTGAGGGTGTAAGCGGGAATCACCGTACCGCTGAGATCGACTGTGCCTTTGGCGTCATTCATGGTCCCCTCGAGGGTGAAACCAATTTCCGAACCCGAGCCATAGGCGTCTTTTAGCGTCGTGACGCCTTCTGCCGTCCTGAAAGGGATTATGATGCGGCTGAAGGTCAACCCGCTCCCGGTGAGGACGTCCCGGATGCCGGTGAGAGAAGCGAGGGTCAGCAGGCGGGTCAGCGCGGGGGCGTTCACCACCTGCATGTTCCGTATTCTGATATCCCCCTGCATGACAGCGGAACTTTGAGTCGAGCGGACTTCGCTATCCAGAAATTCACCACGCATTTCCAGATCGCCTTTAACGCCGCTGTCGAACAGATCCAGGCCGTACAGAATTTTGCCAGCATTCTGGGAGACCAGCGTGAATTTGCGGTTTCCCGCTTCTGGCTGCAGCCGCAGCGCCACATTGTCATCGGGGCCATAACCGCCATCAACCGCAAGATTCAGGAAATCAAAGCCATCATAGACGCCAACGGCGATCACCCTTTCCAGTTGATTGGACTCACGCAGCATGACCTTCTCAAGCCGGGCTTCGATGTCATAGGCAACGCCCTTATCCTCCGGGCTGCGTCCTGCGCCGGGTGTGCGAAATTCCTTGATGGAAGAAGAAAGATCAGCGCTTTCGCCATTCACGGCTATGGCGTAGAAGCCGTTTTTCCTGCGGTGCGCATTCACGCGCAAATCATTCGCCGCACCCAGTTTGACGCGGTGCAAGCGGATGGTTCGTGGGGGGCCGTCCCGATCAAATGTCAGCCCGCCGGCAACGTCTATCTCCCTGCCTGTAATGGCGAATGGCTTCAGCTCCGCCCCCGACCCTTCGGGCAGGACAAAGTCGAAGTCGATGGTGGCGGGAACGCCTTTTGGTTTGCGCCAGGAAAGCGGCAAGGCAATCAGTTCCGTCCCGGTCAGGTCTCCGGTGACATGCCCGCCAGAAATGTTTTTGCCCCGTCCCTTTGCCCGCACGCTGAGGGCGACCGGTCCTGAGATCAGTCCGGCGGTCGGAAAGCCCAGGGCTTCAAGCTGGCGTTCGTCGGCGCGGGCTTTAATGTCGAAGCTGCTGGATGGCCCGGATTTGACATTAAAGCTTTCCGTCCAGCTCAGCTCCGCCTCCACATCCAGTAAGCGCGCAGTTCCCGAAGCGGCGACGCCTTCCCTATCGACTTTTACGATCATTTTGCCCTGTTCCAGGGGTATTCCATTCAGTATGTCGGGAAAACGCAGATCCTTCACTTCACTGGTGACTTCGTAGCTGATTTCATTCATCCGGGTTCCGGATTTGACCGGAAATCTGAGGCTGGCCACTGTTTTCGCCGCACCGCCAATAGCTGTGGGATCAATGCCGAATTTCGACGGATAGCCCAGCGGAGGCGAATCGATCAGTTCCAGGGTTCGCGTCATGCTGCCGTCGACCGTCAGCGTCACCTGTCCTTGCTTTTCCGGCAAATGCGTGTTGAAAAGCTCGAATTTCCCGCCGTTGACATGAAGATCGTCAAGCACGACGCCTTCATCCAGATTCAGTTCGAATTTACGCCCGGTTATATGGGCGTTTCCGCGCGCCCGTGAAATTGGCGGCATGGGGCGGAAATAGTGACCGGTGACATCGCTGAATCGCAGCGTGGCGGATATGGCCTCATCGCGCAGCGGTCCAGCAGCGTTTTCGCCGCGCTGAATATGGGTTTCGAAATGCGCTTCCGAGACCATTCCGCCTTCCATATTCTCCAGGAACCAGCCGCGCGAGCCTTTGGCGAGCGGCAGCGGCCATAATTGTTTGACTTCTTCCAGTGTGGCGTTGGTGATGTCCCCACTGAGCGCGATGGCGGGGCTGGGCACGCCATATTCCACAGCGCCACTGGCGTTTATTTGCAGCGGCCCCCGCATGAGGCGCAGGGCGTCGAAGCGGATTGTATTGTCGCCAAGCGTATATTCGCCGGAGGCTTCCAGACGATCCACGCGAACCGGCTGGGCCAGAAGAGCGGCGGAAGCAATTTCACCCGGGCCCGCGTGCAGATTGGCGGAAAGGCTGATGATCTGTCCATCCCGCGCAAGTTGCGCGCCTACGCTGCCGCTCAGGGGCAGACGTAACCCGGAAAGCGGTTCAAGGGCTTTGGCTTCCTGGGCCAGCTGGAAGGGTTCAATGTCCTTGAAAGTCACGCCGATATGGCTCTGTTGCGTGTCCCGGTCAAAATTCCCGCTGAACGCCAGAGCCCAGGTCTGCCCGGCGATTTTCAGGCCGATGGCGGCCTCGCCGGTAATGCCACGCCGTGAACGCTCGAAAGTGAAACTTGCGCCGCTTGCCTCCCACAGGGTCTCCAGCCGTAAATCACGATAGGCCAGCGTCACGTCGCGGATCGCGAAATGCTCCAGAGCCCCCAGATTGCCTTTGGCGCCAGGCGGCTCCAGAAGGCCGGCGAAGGCGGCGGACAGAAGTCCCATGAAATCCGGCATGGCGGTTTTTTTCAGATCTTCCGGCCCGGCTGCGAAACCCAATCTGAAACTTCCGTCCAACAGGCGTACCGCCAGCAGTGAGGCGCTTTCCAGTTCAACAGAAGTGGGCGCCAGACGGCCCTGAAGCAGGCCGCGGGGGCTGAGCCCGATATCCAGGCGCGGCGCCTGTGCGACCAGCACTCCGGATTCCTCGCGCACTTCCACGCCGGTTATCGATATATCCAGCGAGGGTTGAAAATCAGTCCAGTCGATAATCGTCCGCTCAAAGGACCAGATGTAACCGGGCGTCCCATCGGTAAGCATTTCCTGCACATATGCGCCCAGAAAATTCACCTCCACAGGCCCCTGGGCGACACGCCAGAGCGCGGCCCCCAGGAACAGGACTGACACCGACAAGGCGGCGCCAAGTATCCGCATGAGCATATGGGTTGATCGCAGGAGCACGGATCAGCTTCGGGTTAGGCGCGGGCGCATGTGGATTCCGGAAAGAAACCCAAACATTCCGCCGATATCACGTATAATGCCCTGCGACCCGAATCTGACATCCGTTACATGGATCCGGGCGGTCCGATCGAATATCCGCTTCATCCCGGACGGTAGCATATACATGATTCTGGTGTGATTCTGGATTTAAGTTGCTGAAGACGCCCGCAGCATTCACCGGCGGCGTAAAGAGGCGGCAACTTCAAATTCACCTCACTGGCGTATGGAAGACCTAAAACGGTTTGTGTTCAAAATGTACGACTTTTCTTTCCTGGAAGCTATAAAGGATAATGACGTCGTTCCCGGGCCTTTCGATAAGACCCAGGCGGAAGCGATGCTGGCGGATTTTCTTGCGGAGCATGGCGGCAAGGCGTCCCATGAAACCGTTATCCCGGATCTGTGCGCCCATCCGGGAGGCAGACGGATTTTACTGGCGGTGTTTGGCAACAGCCCGTTTCTGAGCCGGCTTGTGTTCCGAGACCCCCTGTTCCTGGCGAAATTGTCGCTACAGGGGCCTGAGAACAGCATGGCGGAGACAAGCCGGGACCTGAAGGAACTTGCGCAGGCGGATCTATCTCAGGAGGAACTGGGCCGGAGGTTGCGCCAGCTTCGCGGCCAGGCGGCGCTGACCATCGCCGTGGCGGATATTACAGGTTATTGGGAATTGCCGCAGGTCTTGCAGGCGCTTTCTGATTTCGCGCAGGCGGTGCTGCAATGCGTGGTGGACGCCTTGTTGCGCGCCCATGCCCGCACCGGGGATGTGCTCCTCGCGGATCCCGCGCGTCCGTCCCATGGATGCGGATATACGATCATCGCGATGGGCAAGCTGGGATCGCGGGAACTGAATTATTCCAGCGATATCGATCTGATCGTCCTGTATGACCCGGACCGCTCCTCCTATGCGGGCAAAAGAGATGTACAGGATTTTCAGGTCCGCTTTACCAGAACATTGGTCAGGCTGCTGCAGGATTTCACCGAGGATGGCTATGTCTTCCGGGTTGATCTGCGTCTGCGGCCCGATCCATCCTCCACGCCGATCGCGCTGCCGGCCGGGGCTGCCGAAACTTATTACGAGAGCGCGGGGAAGGGCTGGGAGCGCTCGGCCATGATCAAGGCGCGAGCGGTTGCAGGGGATATCGAACTGGGGGAGCAGTTTCTGAAAAACATCAGCCCATTCGTATGGCGCAGAAATCTGGATTACGCCGCCATCCGCGATGTGCAGGATATGATCGGTCTTATCCGGGCGCATCACGGCCATGGTGAAATCCAGATCGCCGGACACAATATCAAACAGGGGATTGGCGGCATTCGCGAAATCGAATTCTACGCGCAAACCCATCAGCTCATTTCCGGCGGGCGCGACCGCCAGTTGCGGGAGCCATCGACGCTCGGAATGATCAAGGTTCTGCAGGAGAAAGGCCTGCTGGATGAACAGGCCGCGGGTCTTTTGCGGAACGCCTATGTTTTTCTGCGCGTGCTGGAGCACCGTCTGCAGATGACGCATGATGAGCAGACGCAAACCCTGCCCAAAGATCCGGTTGAATTTGCGCGTCTGGGAAATTTCATGGGTTTTCCGGATCACCAGGAGTTTACCCGGACCGTCCGGCGGCATCTGGAGAATGCAGCGGCGCAATTTCAGAAATTGATGGCGTTGGAGAACGGCGGCGCGCCGGATAAACAGAAGGCTGCGCCGCAAGCCCTGTCCGAGGATTTCCTGCAGGGACTTGGATTTGCAGACTCCAAACGGGCCTTCACGATCACCGAAACCTGGCGCAGTTTCCGCTACCGCGCCATGCGCAGCCCGCGCGCCCAGGAATTGCTGAATCAGCTTACGCCGGAGATCCTGAACGCCCTTGCCGCGACATCGGATCCGGATGGGGCCTTGTTGCGGTTTGATGAATTTCTGGCCGCCTTGCCGGCAGGGGTCCAGATTTTTTCACTGTTTACCGCAAATCCCTGGCTGTTACGGCTTCTGGCCGAAATCATGGGGATGGCGCCGGGACTGGCGCAAATTCTCGGGCGGCGGCCCGCCCTGCTGGATGCTGTGCTGTCTCCTGGTTTCCTTGATGATTTTCCCGGCGAAGCGGAACTGGCGAAAGATCTGGAATATGCGCTTGAAGCAGCACAGGATTTTCAGGATGTGCTGGATATCACCCGCCGGTGGGTGAATGAGCGGAAATTTCAGGCGGGCGTGCAATTGCTTCGCCATCTGCTGGATGGCGCAGCGGCGGGAAAAGCGCTGAGCCGCATCGCCACGACATTGATCCGCACCCTGCTGCCGCGGGTGGAGGATGAGTTCGCCCTTAAACATGGGCGGGTTCCGGACGCCGCCATGGCGGTCATCGCCATGGGAAAGCTGGGGGGGGAGGAGCTGACCTTCACCTCTGACCTGGACCTGATCTTCATCTATCCCGATACGCAGGAGATGTCGGACGGAAAATCGCCCCTCGGCGCCGCGCAATATTTTGCGCGGCTGGGCCAGCGCTTCATCAACGCCCTGACAGCGCTGACCCCGGAAGGACAATTATATGAGGTCGATATGCGGCTCCGCCCCTCCGGCGGAAAGGGGCCGATCGCGGTGTCTCTCGAAGCCTTCCGCAGATATCATGAGGAACTGGCCCAGACCTGGGAGCATATGGCGTGGACACGGGCGCGCATTCTCACGGGGCCGGAACAGCTAACCGCCGATATCAATCGCATCACGCATGGTTTTCTGCGCAGGAAACGCGACGTCGCCTCGCTCGCCCATGATGTCGCCGTTATGCGCGGGAAAGTGGACCGTGAGTTTCACAGTGACAACATCTGGGACCTCAAATATGTCCGCGGCGGTATGATCGATGCGGAATTCACGACGCAGTTCCTGATTCTGAACTACGCCGTGGAGTTTGAAGATGTGCTTCATAC
>DMKG01000255.1:2882-3667 GCA_003454415.1 Alphaproteobacteria bacterium | reverse complement strand
TGTGCTTCATACCAATATCATTTCGGCGCTTGAACGGCTGCGGTCGCATCAGGCGCTGTCCGAAGCAGGCGCGGAGGATTTTGGCGCGCCGCTTTCATTGCTGCGTGATTTGCAGCAGATAACCCGTCTGTGTCTCGATGAGCCGCGCGCCGTTCCTGCGGCGCCCCACGCATTCCGGACTATGCTGGCCGATTTGTTCGGGGCGGCCGATTTTTCCGCACTGGAGCGCAGGATCACGGATGCGGAAAGGATTATATTTGGCGCGTATATGGATATAGTGTTGAGGCAGGCGGGTTTGCGGGAAGAGCCCGCAAGCGATGGATGAGAATTGTGGATTTTGGAAAGGATAGAAGATGCTGGAGGCAGGTCAGAAAGCGCCGGATTTCAAACTCAGGACAGATGGCGGGGGTGAAATCAGTCTGGCCAAGCTGAAGGGAAAGATCGCCATCATCTATTTTTATCCAAAGGACGATACGCCTGGCTGCACGACAGAAGCGATTGATTTCAGCCGGCTTCAACCGGATTTTGAAAAGGCTGGCGCGACTATTCTGGGGGTTTCCAAGGACAGTGTGGAGCGCCACGACAAATTCAAGTTGAAACATGACCTGACCATCCGGCTGGCCTCTGACGATTCCGGTAAAATGCTGGCTGATTATGGCGTATGGGTGAAAAAGAAAAATTACGGCCGCGAATATATGGGTATTGAACGAAGCACTTTCCTTATCGATTCCAAAGGGGTGATTCGTAATATCTGGCGCAAGGTGAAGGTCAAGGGCCATGCGTAG
>DMKG01000255.1:0-2659 GCA_003454415.1 Alphaproteobacteria bacterium | reverse complement strand
AAGGTCAAGGGCCATGCGGAAAATGTACTGGAGGCCGTACACACGCTGCAGGCGATTTAAGTGCGCCAAGGCCCGGAATTCTCTCACTCGGAATTGAAGGATTCGCCAGAACAGGGGCGGGATGGCGGCTACTGATGCTTTCTGCTCTTTTCTGAATTTACAAATCCGCGGCAGAGATTTTCTGGTGATAACTGCAAACAAGTGATGGACTCCACTTGTAAATCAGGTTTGAATGGATATAGCGGCGAGGGGGCCGTGGGTTAGGCAACAAGAGGGGGCCGGATGTTGAACGGCATCTTTGCGGTCGCCGCTAGCCGGTTTAGGCAGCAAATTCCAGAATTTCAAATCTACTTCCGCAACGGGCGGGGGATTCGCAGATTTACGTTTTCGCCTGCAAGACAATTGTTTCTGTACACGCTGACGTTGTCGGTATTCCTCTGGACAGGCTTTGCTTCTGTAAAATACTTTACCCACAACAAGACGGTTGATGCGCGCGTGGCGCAGTATCAGGCGCTTCTGACGGCTTATGCACAGGTTTCGGCAGAGAAGTCCGATCTCCAGAAACGCCTCGAAAAGGCCGCCGCGTCTCCTCTCTCGTCAGGCGACAGTCTGGAAAACGCAATGGCGCCGCAGGAAATGCGCCAGACGCCGGCCAGAGAGGACCTGACCCTCATGTTGCAGCCCAGACCCCGTGTCCTGACCAATCCGGTTCCGCGTGGCGGGGTGAGCCTTGAGGCAGGACCAAAGCCGCGTCCGGCCCAACCCACGCCGAAACCACAGCCTGACGCGCCGCCGGCTTTTGGGAATCTGGATCGCCCTGTGGCGGCGCAAAAACTTCGTCCTGTCGAAAATGACCTGAATGACGCCCTTCTGGGAGAGGCGCAGACGTTCGTTGTTGCCGATGTCGGTGCAGCCATCCGGAATCTGGAAAAACTGATCAATCAGACCGGTCTTAATGCGGATGCAATTCTCCGCCGCCGGACACCCACGCACACCGGTGGGGAGGAAGGCGGCGCCAGCGGCGGGCCGCTATTGTCACTGCCGCCAACCATGATCCGCACTTTCACGACGGACAGGGCGCGCGAAGCGTCGCTGGAATCGTCTGCGCGTTTGAGCCGGCTTGAAATGCTGCGGGAGGCGTTGTTCAGTCTGCCTTTGGCGGAGCCTGTTGATAAATATTATATTTCCAGTGGCTTTGGCTATCGTAAGGATCCATTTACCCGGGAGCGCGCTTTTCATTCCGGCGCCGATCTCGTCGCTCCACATGGGGATCCGGTGCGCTCCAGCGCGCCAGGTATGATTATTTTTGCCGGTTATAACGGACCTTATGGCAATATGGTGGAGATCGATCATGGCAACGGGGTCAAAAGCCGGTATGGCCATATGAGTCGTCTCGCCGTCTCCAAAGGACAGAAAGTTGGTCTGCGCGATGTTATCGGATATGTGGGTAATACCGGGCGAAGCGGTACGGCGCATTTGCATTTTGAGGTATGGTTCGATGGAAAGCCGCGTAACCCTCTTAATTTCCTGAAGGCAGGGGAGAATGTTTTTCAGCGGCAGGGATAAGAATCCAAACGCTGTAACGAGCGGACGCCGGAAAGGGCGAGAGATGCCCTCACTCATCGGCCCGGATCTCATCGTATCCGGCAATCTGACCACACAGGGGGATTTGCATGTCGATGGAGTGGTGGAGGGCGATATAAACTGCCAATCCCTGATCATAGGTCCAGCCGCCACGGTTACCGGGCATATTGCGGCAGTAGAGGTGCTGGTGCGCGGCAATCTTACCGGCAATATCGAAGCCAGAACGGTGACGTTGAGTAAAACCGCCCGGGTGGATGGCGATATTCTGCATGAAACCATCGCCATTGAGGCAGGCGCCTTGCTGGAAGGCCGGTTGACCGGCCGCAACCGTTCCCTGGGCGCCATCATGGAGGCGTTGCCCATGAACCAGGGCGAAGGCTCCGAATAGTCCCCGCCGTCAGCCGGGACGATCTTTCTTCCTCACAGAAACAGCAGAGTGTTGCTGAGTGTTTGCTCATCACAATGTCGTGAGGGATGTATGTAGTGGATTGTAAATAACCAGATCGGGGTTAGAGTCAATCCGCAGTCATGATTTCCTGACACTGCCTGGAAGACTGGCTGTCTGGCGTTATTTGCTTTGTGATCAGGAATTACAACCGTCTCAGAAAAGACACCCGGATGCCGGAAGGCTTTCGAAAATAACAAAGGAGACCGTAGGAATGAGCAAACATCGTTTCTTTCTGAGTGCGCCATTTGCGGTATTGTTGGCGTCCTCTGCTCTTGCAGGCGTGCCGCAGGAAGTGGTGGACAGGCTCGGCAAGGATCTGACCCCGGTCGGCGCCGAGCGGGCCGGCAACAAGGAGGGCGATATTCCGGAATGGACCGGGGGTCTGCAATCTCCGCCCGCCAATGTCACTTATAAAATAGGCGACCGTCACCCTGACCCCTTTGCTTCCGACAAGGTCCTGTTCACCATCACCGCAGCAAATATGGCGCAGTATGAAGGCAGGCTGGGCGTCGGGTCAGTGGCCATGTTCAAGGCCTATCCCGAAACCTACAAGATGAATGTGTATCAAACGCACCGGACCTGTGCGCAGCCGGACGCCGTCTACGAGGTTTTGAAAAGCAATGCGCT
>DMKG01000240.1 GCA_003454415.1 Alphaproteobacteria bacterium | reverse complement strand
ATGACGCAGCGGATGCCGAAATCCATCAGCGCCCACGGGGCGTGTTCGCGGCTGGAGCCGCAGCCGAAATTTTCCCCCGTCACCAGAATCTTCGCCTCCCGGTAGGCGGGGCGGTTCAGCACGAATTCCGGGATCTCCTTGCCTTCCGGCGTGTAGCGCATTTCATCGAAAAGGTTCTTGCCAAGCCCCGAACGCTGAATGGTCTTCAGAAACTGTTTCGGGATAATCATGTCGGTATCGACATTGATCTGCGGCAAAGGCGCCGCAACCCCGGTCAGCTTGTCAAACTTCTGCATGGTTTTTATTCCTGTAGCGCCTTCATTCCGCTATTTCCCCCTATTCCCTTCCCACAAGCGGAAGGGGAAGAGAAAAACAAGCCCCGTCCTTATATTACGTATTCCAGATCCCGCACGTCGGTGAGACGCCCAGTGACGGCGGCGGCGGCGGCCATTGCGGGGCTGAGCAGATGGGTGCGCCCACCGCGTCCCTGACGGCCCTCGAAATTGCGGTTGGAGGTGGAGGCGCAGCGCTCCCCCGGCTCCAGCCTGTCCGCGTTCATCGCAAGGCACATGGAGCATCCCGGCTCACGCCACTCGAAGCCCGCTTCGACGAAGATGCGGTCGAGGCCTTCGCGTTCCGCCTGTTCCTTCACAAGTCCTGAACCCGGCACCACCATTGCGCCCACCCCAGCGGCGACCTTGCGGCCCCTGGCGATATGGGCCGCGGCGCGCAAATCCTCAATCCGGCCATTGGTGCAGGAGCCAATAAACACCCGGTCGATCTTCACCTGCTGCAGCGGCGTGCCGGGTGTAAGCCCCATATATTCCAGCGCGCGCTGCATCGCCTGGCGGCGGCCGGCATCAGATTCCGCCGCCGGGTCCGGCACGCTGCCCGTAATGGGAAGCACATCCTGCGGGCTGGTGCCCCAGCTTACCTGTGGCGCGATGGCGCTGGCGTCCAGACGCACTTCACGGTCGAAACGCGCGCCCTCATCACTCTTGAGGCTGCGCCAGTATTCCACCGCCTGCTTCCACTTCGCGTCCCTGGGGGCGCGCGGCTTGTCCTTGACATAGGCGAAAGTGGTTTCGTCGGGGGCGATAAGGCCCGCCCGCGCGCCCGCCTCGATCGTCATGTTGCAGACGGTCATGCGGCCTTCCATGCTCAGGGCGCGGATGGCTTCCCCGGCGAATTCGATGACATGTCCCGTACCGCCCGCCGTGCCGATCTTGCCGATAATCGCCAGAACGATGTCTTTCGCCGTGCAGCCTGCGGACAGCTTCCCGTCGATTGTCACGCGCATGTTTTTCGCAGGCGCCTGAATAAGGGTTTGCGCGGCCAGCACATGCTCCACTTCCGAGGTGCCGATACCGAATGCGAGCGCGCCGAAAGCGCCATGGGTGGCGGTATGGCTGTCGCCGCAAACGATGGTCATTCCCGGCAGGGTCAACCCCTGTTCCGGGCCGACAATATGCACGATGCCCTGACGGATATCCGACATGGGAAGATATTCGATGCCGAATTCTTTGCAGTTCGCCTCCAGCGTTTCCACCTGGATGCGGGATTCCTCATCGGCGATCCCGCGGGCGCGATCCGTGGTCGGAACATTATGATCGGCGACCGCCAGCGTGGCCTCAGGCCGGCGCACCTTTCGGTTCGACATGCGCAAACCTTCAAAAGCCTGCGGACTGGTGACTTCATGCACCAGATGCCGGTCGATATAGATCAGGCAGGTTCCATCCGCCTGCTGACTAACCAGATGGTCCTGCCAGATTTTGTCATAGAGCGTGCTTGGGCCAGCCATTGCTTTTCCTTTTACGGTCTAATCACGCGTTTTTCCTGGATACGGGCGGACTTACCGGTGCGCCCGCGCAGATAATACAGTTTGGCGCGGCGGACCTGACCACGGCGCAACACCATGATCTCATCCACCAGCGGGCTATGCAGAGAAAACACCCGCTCCACACCCTCGCCATAGGAGATCTTGCGCACCGTGAAATTCGCGTTCAGGGTCATCCCCCCCGAACGCCCGATGCATACCCCTTCGAAAGGCTGCAGGCGTTCACGCGCGCCTTCCACCACCCGGACCAGAACCTTGAGGGTGTCGCCAGGTGCGAAGTCGGGAATCTTTTTCGCCCCTTCCGCATTCGCGCGCTTGGCAATCTGTTCCTGTTCAATTTCCTGCAACAAATTCATTACTCACTCTCCTTGGTCTTCCACAACGTAACGCCGCCATAAATCGGGGCGTACTCTGCGGGTAATTTCTTCCGCCTGCGCTTTCCGCCAGCGCCGGATCTCCGCATGATTGCCGGACAGTAAAACCGGCGGAACCGCCATGCCTTCCCAATCCGCCGGCTTTGTGTATTGGGGATATTCCAGCAATCCCTTCGAAAAACTTTCCTCTTGCAGGCTTAGCGGACTTCCCGCCACTCCCGGCAGCAAACGCACCACCGCATCCATCAATGCGAGCGCCGCGATCTCTCCGCCTGAAAGGATGAAATCCCCCAGGCTCACTTCCTCTATCTCCCGCATCGCGAGGAGCCGTTCATCCACCCCTTCGAAGCGGCCGCAGATCAGCACCACTCCCGGCCCGTCACGCAACGTCTGCACCCGGCGCTGGCCGAGGGGCGCGCCGCGCGGGCTGAGATAGATCAGCGGACGGGGCCGCGCCTCCCGCCCCCTGACATCATCAACCGCCGCCGCCAGCACATCGGGGCGGAGCACCATGCCTGGCCCGCCGCCCGCCGGCGGAGCGTCC
The DNA here is from genome assembly GCA_003454415.1 of Alphaproteobacteria bacterium. Lineage (GTDB taxonomy): Bacteria > Pseudomonadota > Alphaproteobacteria > UBA11222 > UBA11222 > UBA11222. The sequence goes on along the minus strand of DMKG01000240.1, from coordinate 1,380 downwards.
ACCGAGCGGTGTTTATCGCGCGCAAAGCTGCGAATGTCCACCGTTTCCAACCGCCAGAGCCCCATTTCCAGCGCTTTTCCCGCCAGGCTGAAACCCAGAGGTCCCGGAAACATCTCCGGGAACAGGCTGAGTACGGTAGCGGACCAGATATTCGCGGCTTCCGGCACTTGTATTTACTCCTTGCCCTCCCCCATCACAACGGCCGGCGAAAACACTGTGATATACCCTTCCGCCAGGTTCACCTCCCGAACCACCTCCCGATCGAAGGTGAGCATCAGATTCTCCGCCTTGGCCCCAGGCCGCGCCGGAACCTCGATTTCCACCAGATCGCCCGCCCCGAAATTATGCATGGCGACGACTTTACCTTCTGGACGATCTGCGTCCAGCCACCGCACTGTCAGGCCAATCAGATCCGCCAGATAAAACGCATCCTCTTCCGCCTTCAGTTCCGGGAGCGCCGAACGCGCCACAAACAGCTGCGATCCCTTCAGCGCCTCAGCGGCCATCCTGTCCTCAACCCCCTGAAGCCAGGCCACCCCCACATCCCCCTTGATCCGGGACAGTTTCAGGGTAAAGCGATGCGCCCCATCCCCTGTTTCAACCGGGCCAAAGGCGCTGATGTCTTCCGGCCGTTCAGTGAAGCTCCGGATCCTGACCTGTCCCCGCACCCCATGAGCGCCCAGAACCACGCCCACGCAAATGCGTTTTTCCGGCAAAGCTCCCTATCCTTCCGCAGCCTCTTCGGCAGGGGCGGCCGCGGCGGCTTCCGCCGCCGCCTTCTCGGCTTCCGCCTTTTGGGCGAGACGCTCCTGCGCCTTGGCTTTTGGCTTTGCCTGTTGCGGATTGCTGCGCGCCGCCGGTTTTGTCATCAGACCCGCATCCCCCAGCATCCGCGCCACACGGTCCGTCGGCGTCGCGCCAACCCCCAGCCAGTGGGCGATGCGCGCATTATCCAGGCTGATCCTGCTGGCGTTATCCTTGGGCAGCAACGGGTTGAAATAGCCCAGCTTTTCAATGAAACGGCCATCCCGCGGCGCGCGGACATCCGCCACCACAATACGGTAAAAAGGGCGTTTCTTTGCGCCAAAACGGGCAAGACGAATTTTAAGTGACATCGTTCTTCCTTATTTGCGGTTTATTTGCGTTTAAGTCCTGGAAAGTTGAAGGGCAGAGGCGGCGCTTTTCCTTCAGGCAGGCCGCCAAAGGGATTGGGCCCGGTAAGGCCCGGCGGCAAAGGCGTATTTCCGCCCAGATTGCCCAGGCCCGGCATACCGCCCAGACCCCCGAGCAGGCCCTTCATGCCCTTCTTTCCAACCTGTTTCATCATATCCGCCATCTGGCGGTGCGTTTTGAGCAGCTTGTTGACTTCAGGCACCGAGG
>DMKG01000288.1:9039-9173 GCA_003454415.1 Alphaproteobacteria bacterium | reverse complement strand
ATGACCTTTTCGGCGAACAGCCGCAGGGACTGCATCACCATTTCGTGCGGCTCGCCCCCCTGGGCCACCTCGAAGATCAGATAGTTGACCCCGTAATATTCCCGCGCCCATTGAATCTGATCAATACAAAACGA
>DMKG01000288.1:3676-8748 GCA_003454415.1 Alphaproteobacteria bacterium | reverse complement strand
GGCTGGGCGGCGAAGGCGCGGGATATGCCGCGCCCGTGATGTTCGAAATCCTGTGAATCATGCGCGGCCCTTGCGTCCAGCGCGCCAAAGAATTTGAAATAATTCTGGGCGTATTGCACCCCTTCGCGCACCGCCTGTTCCTGCGTTGGGGCGCAATACATCTGAAAAACCCCTGAAATTTCCTTCTCTTCCGGCCGGAAGCCGTTTTCACGCAGGCTCTGGCGATAGTGTTCGATCACCGTCTTCACCCGCGCCTGTTGCGGCACGAACAGCGCGCATGACAGATGAAAGCCATGCTTCCCCGCCCAGATCGCGCTTTCAGGCGTCAGCACGGCGGAGGCGTAGATCGGGGGAAAGGGCTGCTGAAGCGGTTTTGGAAAGAATGTATAGTCCTTTAACCGCCAGAATTTTCCGTCATAGGAAAACGGGCCGTTGGAGGTCCAGGCCTTCACGATGATGTCCGTACCCTCGTGATAACGGGCATGGTTTTCATCTTCGCTGACGCCAAAGACCTGATGGGAGTATTTCAGAAATCCGCGCCCGATTCCATATTCCAGACGCCCGCCGCTCAGTACATCAAGCATGGCGTATTCCTCCGCCAGTCTTATGGGATGATTGAGGGGGATGAGAGAAACGCCCGTGCCAAGACGGATGCGTTTCGTGCGCGCCGCCGCCGCCATGGCTATGACCGGCGGCGAACCGAAGGAGTAACCTGAATAATGATGTTCGCCGAACCAGGCCGCGTCAAAACCCAGCGCGTCTTCCAGCTCCACCTGGGTTAAGATGTCCTCGTAATATTTGGCCGCCGTCCCGTGCGCTTCCGGGTAGTAGTCGGTATTGTAGAGAATGCCGAATTTCATACACCCCCCCTGAACCGTAATCATCTTTTGTCAGGGATACGGTAGCACCCGGTCCGGAGGAATGGCAACCGCGATCCCGGGGATGGGGCGGCGCCGGTGGTTCAGGCGATGAAGCTCCGCAGCAGCGCATTGACGGCTTCCGCCGCCTCATATTGCACCCAGTGGCCCGCATCCGGAACGATATGGAACTCCGCTTCCGGATGCACGCTGGCGATGACATCGCGCCGGTGCTGGAGATAGGGGGAGGAAATATCGTTTTCCCCCCAGATGCTGCACAACCGGGCGGGAACCTCCCGAAGCGCGTCCAGCAGCTTTTCGCTGGTCGCGTGTTCCGGACTGTTGACGCGGGTGCGCGGCGCATTGAGGCTTTGTATATGCATGGCGAGCGCATCGATACTGGCCGGATTGTGCAGCATGATGGCCTGCAGATTGTGCCGGTGCGCGTCGAGCATATCCTGCGCCGTTCCGCGCAGCGGCAGTTTGACCGATGGTTTGAGATTACCAAAACGCCCGCCGAGCCCGCTTGGCCCCATCAGAGCCAGCGTCCGGACCCGCTCGCCATGCCGCTGCGCGATCAGGCCGCTAAGCATGCCGCCAAAGGAAAAGCCGGCCATGTCGAATCGCGTGTTTTCCGGGAGCACTGTCGCCAGGCCGTCCGCAACGATCCCGGCGATCGATTCCGGCGTATAGCCTCTTGGCGGTCTTGCGGATTCTCCCAGGCCAGGCAAATCCGGCGCGATCACCATGCGGTCCCTGGCGAATTCGGGGATATTGCGGATCCAGTGCGACCAGGCGCCTGCGCCCCCATGAATGAAAACCAGCGGCCTGCCTTCACCCCATATCCGCCAGATCATCTGACCATGGCCGCAGGGCGTATACATGCGGCGGCTTTGCGCCTCGATCGCGTCAAACAGGCTGATTTCGCCCATTATTTTTTAAAGCCCTTCAACCCCGGATCGAGTTGCACGCCAAAGGTGTTCAGCGCCATGGACACCAGATTGTACTGACCCACTGCAAACACCAGATCCATGAGCTGCTGTTCATTATAGCGTTCGGACAGTTTTCTCCATGTCGCGTCGCTGATGATTTTGTCCTTATGCAGTTCGGCAGTGGCGCGCAGAATGGCCGCGTCATGGGGATTCCAGCCAGCCGCGTCGGGCCCCTGTGCGATGCGGTCTATTTCATCATCGGTTATGCCGGCCGCCTTGCCAATGACCACATGCTGCGCCCATTCATACTCCGCCTTGCACAGCCAGCCAATGCGCAGGATGGCGATTTCCCTCTCTCTGGCGGAAAGCGTGCTTCTCTTGCTCAGAACATAATTGGCGAAGGTGAGCCAGTTTTTGAACAGCACGGGATGATGAATGAGCGCCCGGAAAATATTGAAGGTCTTGTTGCGCCCCAGCGTTTCCATGATGGACTTCTGTTCTTCGTTCAGCTCCGCATCCGGCAGCGGCCTGATTCTGGGCTTTGCAAGGCGCATGATTTTCTCCTGTCAATTCTGGCGGGAAATTTCAGACACCCTATATATAACGTCTGCGCCGTCATCGGATATATAAAACGCACCCTCCCGGCCTCCGGCAATGTCCACGGAACGGCCATCCACTTTCCTTCTCATCCTCATTCACAATACGTTAACCAGTGATATGGTTAGCTTTAGGTCTGGCGGCGGTTTGCTTTGCTGGAGGCGTATTCACAAGCAGGCCGGGAGGATGGCCGAACCAGTTCCCTGATCAATCTGTGTTTGAAGGGGCCAACTAAACACAGAAAGTTGATCGATAACAAAAACCGGGCATGTAGCGGCGTCCCTCTGCGCGCAACATGCGCCGGAGCGATACATAGGGTGGTTCATGTCTTCCGGCCAAGTTCATTATGAAATATACACCATGGCCCCGCGCGGCAAATGGCAGTTTCACAGCGCGCTCGAATCCCGGGACGCAGCCCTGAAACAGGCGAAAGAACTTGTTATCGGCAGCACTGCCGTAAAGGTGACGAAGGAAACTCTCAATCCCGCCGATGGCAATTATATCTCCGTAAGCATTTTCCAGGAGGGTAAGGTAACGCCCTCCTCATCGAAGCCGGGCAAGACAGAATCCGTCGAATCCCTGCCCTGTTTCAAGCCGCAGGATCTGTATTCCTATCAGGCCCGAAAGACGATTGCGCGTTTGCTGCAAGAAAGCCTGAACCGCTGGAAGATCACCGTACTGGAGTTACTGCACAATTCGGGACACCTCGAGCGGCTTGAAAGTTCGGGAACGATTTTGCAGGCTGCTGTGCAGAAGATGGCGATCGCCCAGTCGCAGTCAGGCGAAGGCTCCATTTCCGAGCGGGTGAAATTTCTGCACAAGCTGGTGAGCGATGGGATGGTCATGGTCTACAAAGATCGTGAAAAGAACCGGATTCCCAAAATCAGGAACAATGATATAGGGGCTCTGGCGACTCAATTATCAAGTGATCCGAGGCGGGAATATCTGCTTAACGCGGCAATTGCGGCCCATCTTCAGGAATGCGCGAGCTGGAATGAAAAACTGATAAAGATACTTGAGTTGATATCCGCCATTCCCGCAAGCGATGATGACGCGTTGCGCCAGTTCTGCCTTAAGACCGTCGATGGTTATGTTTCGGAAATCCTGTCTGCTTCTTCAGCGATCAAGGATCTTGTTGGAGAACAGCCGGATCTGGGCGCCATGCTTCAGACACTGACCGACCTTTCATGCGGCAGGCTGGCGATTGACGCAAACACGCTTCAGGGAAGCGCAATCCTCAATCAGCATTTCGGCGCTGGGGAACTGCCGGATTCACGCACCGCCATCCTTCGCAGGGTCTTGCAGGAAATTGAAAGCCCAAAGCGTCTGACGCATGACGCGCTGGAAATGGAAGTAAAACTGATACGCCGTCTGGCGTCCAGAGTCGTGCAGGCGAGTGGTAATCTGCTGCCCCATGACGAGATCATTTCCGCATTCCGTATCCGTTCTGAACGCCTGGTTTCAGCGGACACGATGGATACCTATCTGAACGCGGCCCAGCACCCGCCCGAAAAGATAGAACGTCTTCTGTTCATTGGTGACAACATCACGGGTGAGGCCAACAAGCGTAAACTTCTTACTATGCTGCAGGCGATGCTGAAGGCTCCCGCTTTTACAGATTTTTTCCAGTCCACCCAAACGCCTCTGCCCTTGCGGCTGCAATTGCTCTGCGCCTTGCAGAACAGGGTCCTGAAATCGGAGCTGGAAGCTGCAAGAAAAAACGAGATCGCAGGCTTCCTGGATGACATCTGTCTGTTGGTTGCGGAAAAAAACAACCTGTTCAACCGGATCTGCAACGGTCAGGGAAGCGCTCTTAGCAAATGTCTTTCCCTGCTGAAGCTCGCTGCATCCAATATTCTGACCCAGGGCAAAGCGCTTGAGCGCGCGCAAAAGCTTGCGCTCTCTTTTTTAGGCCAGCCGGGCGTGCTCAAGACCTATCTGTTGAAGTCCGGCGAAGCGTCGAAGGAAGCCAGATTTGAGGAGTTGAACACGATGCTGCGCGATGCCGGTATTGATCCCATGGTTGCGCTTCCCCGGTTCGCGGCATAACCTGAAGACAAATCTGTAATTCATAGACAATTTACTCAGTTGCCTGCATATTCCAGCCGATGTGCGGGATAACTGGAATTTTTCATAGCCGGGACAAGCGTCCGATCGATGCGCAACTGCTCTCGCGCATGAACGACACGCAGATTCATCGCGGCCCGGATGGGGCTGGACTTTGGGATTCTGCTGGGGTCGGATTTGGCCATCGCCGGCTGTCGATCATCGATCTGGCCGCCGGGGCGCAGCCCATGCTGAGCGCGGACGGGACGCTCAGCGTCACCTTTAACGGTGAAATCTATAATTACCAGGAGCTGAAACGGCAGTTGGAGGCGCTGGGCCATGCCTTTCGCACCAATAGCGACACGGAAGTCATTCTGTATGGCTGGCGGCAATGGGGGGAGGACTGCGTCAGGCATTTTCGTGGCATGTTCGCCTTCGCCCTGTATGACAGCGCACAGGAATGCCTGTTCATGGCGCGCGATCCCATGGGCAAGAAGCCGCTGCATTACGCCATTCTGCCGGATGGCGCGCTGATTTTCGGATCGGAATTAAAGTCCCTGCTGCCCTATCCGGGGCTTGCGCGCCAGATCGATCCGCTGGCGGTGGAGGATTTTCTCGCCTATGGCTATATTCCGGATCC
>DMKG01000288.1:0-3481 GCA_003454415.1 Alphaproteobacteria bacterium | reverse complement strand
ATTTTCTCGCCTATGGCTATATCCCTGATCCGCGCAGCATCTACAAAAATATCCTGAAGCTTCCCGCCGCCCATCGCATGCTGTGGCGGCGCGGGGGGGCTCCTAAGATTGACGCTTACTGGGATGTGAAATTCGCCAGCACGGACCGCCAGCGTAGCGCAAGCCCTGAAGAACTGATCCAGGAACTGCGCGAGGCGGTGGATCTGCGGATGATTTCCGATGTGCCGCTGGGCGCTTTCTTATCGGGAGGCGTTGATTCCTCCTGCATTGTCGCCCTGATGGCCGGGCTTTCCAGCCAGCCGGTCAAGACATTTTCCATAGGCTTTAACGATAAGGCTTTCGATGAAAGCAGTTACGCCGCGCAGATGGCGGCGCGCTATCATACCGAACATCACAGCCGCATTGCCGATCCGGACAGTATCGACCTGGTGGACCGTCTGATTGATTTTTACGATGAGCCCTTCGGCGACAGCTCCGCCATGCCCACCTTTAAATTATGCGCGCTGGCGCGTGAAAACGTGACGGTGGCGCTTTCCGGCGACGGGGGGGATGAATTGTTCGCGGGCTACCGCCGCTATCTGTTTCATGCGCGTCAGGAAAAACTGCGCGCGCTGCTGCCAGGTGGTTTCAGGAAAGGCGTGTTTGGCGTTTTGGGCGCCCTTTATCCCAAGGCCGACTGGGCGCCGCGTTTTATGCGCGCAAAGAACACTTTCCAGGAATTGAGCCAGGACAGCGCCGGCGGCTTTTTCGCCAGCATCTCGGTGATGAATGACGGCATGCGCGCCCGCCTGCGCAGCGCCGGACAGGGCAGGGCGTTACAGGGCTATCATCCGGCAAGCATTATCCGCGCACATATGCAGGCGGCGGATACGGATGATGTGCTAGCCCAGGCGCAATATGCCGATATCAAGACCTGGCTGCCGGGGGATATTCTCACCAAGGTGGACCGCGCCAGCATGGCCAATTCGCTGGAGGTGCGCTGCCCCATACTGGATTACCGCTTTGCGCAATGGTCGGCCAGCCTCCTCCCGCAAATGAAGCTGAACCAAGGAACCGGCAAATATCTTCTGAAAAAAGCCTGTGAGCCCTATGTTCCCCACGATATTCTATATCGTCCCAAACAGGGGTTTTCCGTTCCGCTGGCGGCGTGGTTCCGCGGCCCCCTGCGGGGCAGGATCCGCGATGCGCTGACGGGGCCAGTGCTGAAGGAAAGCGGATATTTCCGCCCTGATGCGTTAAGCGATCTGTTGGATGAACATCAGTCCGGCCGGCGTGACCAGGCGCCCGCCCTATGGCTGCTTTTCATACTGGAGGCTTTTTTGCGCAAGGAAAGGGGAGCAGGATGACTGAGAGAATTCGGCGAGCCGGACGCCTGCAGTTTTGCTTCTGTTTGCAGATCATGCTGGCGCTGGTGAATTTGCAGCCGCTTCCCGCCGGCGCCGCCAGTCTCGTAGAGGCGATAAAGGATACAAAACGCAGCGTGGTGGCCATTGGAACTTATCAGCTGCTTGGGCAGCCGCCGGTGCGTTTGCTGGGCACGGGCTTCATCGTTGCGGATGGGGGTTATGTCATCACCAACGCCCATGTGCTGCCGAAAGAACTGGATGCAAAAAATCAGGAATCCCTGCAGGCTTTTTACGGAATTGAGGCGCAGGCAAAGAATTATGAACTGGATGTGGTCGCTGAGGACGAGGTGCATGACCTGGCGCTGTTGCGTATCATCGGCAATACGAAACTTCCAGCCCTGAGACTGTCGGGGACCATGGCGCCGGAAGGGACCCGCACCGCCATCACCGGTTATCCGCTGGGCAGTTTGCTGGGTTTATATCCGATCACCCATGAGGGTATTATTTCCGCGGTCAAGGAGCGCAGCTTTGCCGCCTATAATCAGGGAGAGCTGACGGCGGAGCGGGTGCGGCGGCTGCGCGCTTCTTTTGTCGTCTACCAGATCGATACGAACGCCTATCCGGGGAACAGCGGCAGCCCATTATATGATCCGGAAACCCGGAAGGTTCTGGGGGTGGTGCAGAGTGTGGGCGTGCGTGACAAAACCCAAAAATCAGCAATCGAAGCCCCTACGGGTTTCACTTTCGCCGTTCCCGCCAGATTTGTTTCCGAATTGCTGGCGCGCAACAACCTGCCTGGATATTGAGGAACACCGCACATGGCCTTCTACCTGGTTACCGGCGGCGCGGGCTTCATCGGTTCGCATCTCGTGGACGCCCTGTTATCCGATGGCTGCCGTGTGCGGGTAATGGACGATCTCTCCACAGGTTCATGGGCGAATGTGCCTGCGGGGGTTGAACTGGTCAACGATGACGTGGCCGATTACGCCGCCGTTGGCCGGGCCATGCAGGGAGTGGAGGGGGTTTTTCACCTCGCCGCCATTGCCTCCGTTCCCCGTTCCAATGAGGAGTGGCGGCGCACCCATGACGTCAATCTGACCGGAACGGTCAATGTGCTGGACCACGCGCGCCGGCAGGGCGATCAGCCGCCGCTTCCCGTGATCTATGCGTCATCGGCGGCGGTTTATGGATCACCGGCCTATATCCCGCTCGATGAAGCGGCGCCAGTCGCGCCATTGAGCGCATATGGCGCCGACAAACTCGGCTGCGAGCAGCATGCGGCTGTTGGCTGGAGCGTGCACGCAATACCCAGCCGGGGATTCCGGTTCTTCAACGTGTACGGTCCGCGCCAGCAGCCGGACAATCCCTATGCCGGGGTCGTATCAGTCTTCGCCAGCCGCCTGCGCCAGAATCAGGGCGTCAGGATTTTCGGGGATGGCGGGCAGACCCGCGATTTCATTTACGTGCGCGATGTGGTGCGCATTCTGCAACGCGCCATGGCCAGCCCCTGGCAGGGCGCGGAGGTGATGAATATCGCCACCGGCAAGGGGACCACCGTATTGCAACTGGCGCAAACCATAGCGGGAATATGCGGCCATTCCGCCCCTCAGATCACATGGGAGGCGGCGCGCGCCGGCGATATCAAGATGAGCATCGGCGCCGCCCCGCGCCTGAAGGCAATTCTGGGAACGGCCCCTGAAACCTCTCTGGAAGACGGGTTGCGCGAATATCTCGCCAGCCTGTAATCTTTCATTTTCCGCCAACGGGGCGGGCGAGATGGGCGAATTCAGCGACGATGCGTTCATAGACTTCGCGTTTGAAGGCAACGGCGAGATCGCAGACTTCCCGGATATCCACCCATTTCCATTCACAGAATTCCGGATGTTCCGTCTCGAGATTGATTTCTGAATCTTCGCCGGTAAAGCGCAGGGCGAACCATTTCTGCGCCTGGCCGCGATATCTGCCGCCCCACTTTTTTGCAGCCGTTTCCGGCGGCAGATCATAGCAGTGCCAGTCCCGGCTTTCCGCAAGGATTTCCGCACTGGCGGCGCCAATCTCTTCCAGCATCTCGCGCATGACGGCGTCGCGCGGGGTTTCCCCCGGATCGATGCCGCCTTGCGGCAATTGCCAGGGTT
>DMKG01000211.1:2637-4659 GCA_003454415.1 Alphaproteobacteria bacterium | reverse complement strand
CCTGACGAAAGAACCGGGCGGTTGAGAGAGCCTGATTTTCTGGCGGTCTGCTCAGAGGAGGCGCGGATCAGTTCTGGGAGTTGCGGCCTTGCTTGGCGCCATTGGAAGGCGCTTTCCCGCAAAAAATTCCCTGTAATAACAAGTTCATGACCTCCCGGAGCTCCCGCTCCAGCTCGGCAAGGGATAATTGGGTGAAGAGTTGCGGATAATGATATTTGAGAGTCGCGCACTGGATGGTCTCTGCGGTATTGACGACATCGGGAATATTGAATTCGCCGCTGGCGTTTCCAGCCGACAGAATCTCACTCAGCAAAGCCCGGATGCGCGCCAGATTCTGGTTCGTCAGTTCCGGCCGTTCCCGGCGGATGATTTCCGCAATTTCGAAAACCTTGGGATCATCGTTCAGCTTTGCGTGGGTGACGCGAAGCTGGGTGCAGAAAAACAGCTTCAGCCGTTCGGTGGCGCTGAGATCGGACCTGCGCACCACCTCCCGCAGGGCGGACACTTCTTCCTCGAAGGCCCGGATGGCGAGTTGTTCGGCGATGTCGAGTTTGCCTGGAAAATAACGGTAGAGATTGCCCGGAGACATGCCACAGGCCTGCGCAAGATCGGCCATCGTCGTCTTGCCATAGCCGTAGCGGGCAATTAACTTCTGGGCGGCGCCGATAATTTTCGTGCGTATGTCCGTTTCTACGGGCATTATCATTGACACGTTTCCTCCAGACACGATCATAATCGTAAATCCTGAACATTCAATATAATATTTACTCATATGGTCATGCCCCCGCCAGATTTCCACCTCGTTCGCGCAGCATGAGCCGCCTGCAACATCTGGCGATCATTGGCGGCGGCGGGTTTGGCACGGCGCTGGCCTGCGTCGCCGCGCGCGCCGGGCGCCGGGCGCGGCTCTGGGTCCGGGATGCGCAACTGATGGCGGAAATCAACCGTTCCCACGAAAACTCACGCTATCTGCCGGGCATCCGTTTGCCGGAAGATCTCGCCGCGACCACGGATCTTGCTGCGGCGGGCGACGCCGACGCTGTGTTGTTGGCGACGCCAGCGCAGTTCCTTCGCCCGACGCTGCAAAAGCTGGCGCCGCATCTGAAACCTGGCGTCCCGCTGCTGATCTGCGCCAAGGGTATAGAAACCGGCACCCATCTCCTGCTGCATCAGGTGGTGGGCCAACTGGCCCCGGACCAGCCCGTGGCGGCGCTGTCCGGACCAAGCTTCGCCGGGGACATCGCCCGCGGCCTGCCAACGGCGGTCACGCTGGCCTGCGAGGATGTGGCGCTCGGAGAGGAACTAGTGCAGAGCATTGGCGCGCAAAATTTGCGGCCCTATCTTTCGACTGATGTGACCGGCGTGGAAATCGGCGGCGCCCTCAAAAACGTTATCGCCATCGCCTGCGGAATAACGGAAGGCCAGGGCCTTGGGGAAAGCGCGCGCGCCGCGCTGATGACGCGCGGGCTTTCGGAAATGACCCGGCTTGCCGTCGCCCTTGGCGGCCAGGCGGAAACCATGATGGGGCTGGCGGGGCTTGGGGATCTGGCGCTGAGCTGCAACAGCCGCCAATCGCGCAATTTCACGCTTGGCTTTCGCCTTGGACAGGGGGAAAGCCTGGCGTCGATACTGGGCGGCGCGCGCGGCGTGTTCGAGGGGGCGAGTACGGTCAGCGCCGCTCTGCGGCTTGCGGAGAGAGACAGAATTGACATGCCCATCACCGCTGCGGTTGATACAATATTGCAGAGCCGGGCGGCTATCGCCGATGTCATCGCCGGGCTGCTGACCCGGCCTTACACTACTGAAGCCAGATAAGCCTGAAGGGAGGAGAAAGATGAATTTCGTAGTCATTTATACCGACAAACCCAATGGCCTTCCCCTGCGGATGGCGAACCGGCAGGCGCATCTTGATTATGTGAAGAATTCCGCCTGCGTCCGTCTTGGCGGGCCGATGCTGGGCGGCGCCGATGGAGAAACCATGATCGGCGGCATGGTGGTGCTGGAACTGGACACGATCGAACA
>DMKG01000211.1:1706-2450 GCA_003454415.1 Alphaproteobacteria bacterium | reverse complement strand
CGTGCTGGAACTCGACACGATCGAACAGGCGCGCGCCTGGGCGGATGAGGACCCATATGTAAAGGGCGGCGTGATGGAAAGCGTGGTCGTGCGCGCCTTCAGATGGTCGGTGGGCAATCCGTCTGCGCCGGGCTCCTGAAAACCGTGGCTTATTGGCTGTTCAAGTCGGAGCCGGAATCCTGGTCCTGGTCCAATCAGGTGGCGCGTGGCGCCAAGGGCGAGCCATGGAACGGCGTGCGCAATCACCAGGCCAATAACAATATGAAAGCCATGCGAAAGGGCGATCTGGGGTTCTTCTATCATTCGGTCGCCGAAAAGCGGATCGTTGGCATAGTAGAAGTCATCGGTGAACACCGGCCTGATCCGACAGATGAAAGCGGCCGCTTTGGTCTGGTGACGGTAAAGGCCGTCAAGCCCTTGCCAAAGCCTGTGCAACTGGAAGAGATCAAAGCCGAACCCCGTCTGAAGGACTTGCCTCTGGTGCGGCAGTCCCGTCTGTCGGTATCTCCGGTGGATGAAAAAAGCTGGGGCCTGATCTGTCAGATGGGCGGCCTCTAAAACGCCAGGACCGCCTGGTTTCCCGCGATCGCCTCAAAGAGCCGCCTGCGTCCCCCGCGCATGAGGCTGAAAAGGCAATCGACCCTCGACCCTGCGGCGCTATTCTGGCATGCTGGCAGTCCCGCAGAGAGAATGGATCTTCCGTACCGGCTCTCTCTGCCTCTGCGGGAGCTCCCGGATTAAGGG
>DMKG01000211.1:0-1501 GCA_003454415.1 Alphaproteobacteria bacterium | reverse complement strand
CCCCCCGGATTAAGGGGCGGGATGGAGGCTCTGGCGTGTCTTGACGAAATTGACCGCCACAGCGGGTAATGGCGATCGAATGAAATGAAGCGGTGATGCGGATGCGTTTTGCAATTTTGGGCACAGGGGGAATGGGCGCCTATTTCGGCGGCAAGCTGGCGCTGGCGGGCCATGACGTCACTTTCATCGCCCGTGGACGCATGCTCGCCGCCCTGCAATCGGACGGAATGAAGGTGGAATCGCCCGATGGGGATTTTTCCATAAATCCGGTTCGCGCCAGCGACGGCTCCCGCCCGCCGGACGCGCCTGTGGACGCCGTACTGTTTTGCGTCAAACTGTATGATGTCGCAGAGGCGAAACCGGTTCTGGAGCGCTTTATGGGGCCGGAAACTTTCGTCGTGACCCTGCAGAACGGGGTCGAGGTGGTGGACATGCTGGCCCCGGAAATCGGCCGGGACAGGATCTTGCCGGGGGCGTCCTATGTTTCCTCCAATATTGTCGAACCTGGCCTAATCCGTCATGTAGGGGCGGCCGGGCATATGGATTTCGGCGAGCTGGACGGACATCTCAGCCCCCGCGCGCAGAGCCTGATCGACGCGTTCGCCCAGACCAATGTCGAGGCCCGTTTCCAGCCGGACATCACCGCAAGCCTGTGGGCGAAATTCGTTCTGGTGGCGGCTTTTTCCGGGGTCATGGGCGTCACCCGCTCTCCCATGGGCGTTGTGCGTGCGGAACCGGCCTGTCTGCGGCTGCTGGGCGACGCGCTCCAGGAGGCGGAGACACTTGCCCACGCCATGGGGATCCATATTCCGCGCGGCCACGGGGAATCTCTCGTCAGGATGGCGCAGGCCATGCCCCCCAATCTGAAACCCTCTTTGCTGGAGGATCTGGAACATGGGCGCCGGCTGGAGGTGGACTGGCTTTCCGGCGGCGTGGTGCGGCTGGGGGAGCGGATTGGGGTTCCAACCCCAGTGCACCGGGTCATACATGCCGCGTTGAAGCCCCATGCGCGTGGCGTTCAGGGATAGTCTGACCAGAACCTCCCGTGACGGAGTATGGTTTGCGGCCGCCCTCGCGCTGGGTGCGGTCTGGGGCTTTACTGTCGAGCCCGTGCCGCTTCCCGCCGCGGATATGCCGGGGCTTGCCCAGTTGAAACTGCTGGGCTGGCTGATTGTCGCGGTCTTGTGTCTGGTCACCGGCGCGGTAGGGTGGCTCATTCTCGGCAATTCGCTTGTTGCGCCGGGAATAGAGGAAAGCAGCCGGGAGCGGCAAGACCCGCCGGTCGTCCCGTCCGTCAATCCCTTCAAGCCGCTTGCCGAAAACAAAAAAACGGCTGAGGCCGGCCCTTCACTCCTGCGGACTGATCCTGAGCCTGAGCCGGGGGAGGAGCAAACCGGTCCGCAGAATACATCGCCACCGTCCGTGGCCTTCTCCGCTGCGCCGGATCCCCGGGATCCGTTTCTGGCGGCGCTGGATTATCTGACCGTCGCCTGTGCGTGGC
>DMKG01000278.1:4732-15622 GCA_003454415.1 Alphaproteobacteria bacterium | reverse complement strand
TGGTGGAGGCGCCGGGTACCGCCCCCGGGTCCGATACGCTTATTGCACGTCCGTTTATCGCCATAGCCGGTTGCCCGGCAACAACTAATATAGAGACTGCGCGGCGTGATTTCAAGCGTCGCCGGCGGCGAATCAAGCCTGTTTTTCCAGCACCACGACCGGGATCCGCCTCTCGGTTTTCTTCTGGTAATCGCCGTAAACAGGGAAAATCGTCAGCATATGGCTCCAGATTTTCTCCCGTTCCTCGCCTTCGGCGATACGGGCGCGCACCTTGTAATGATCAGTGCCTACCTGGATTTCCGCATCGGGGTTGGCCTGCAAATTCAGGAACCATTGCGGGTGTTTGGGCGCGCCTCCCATGGAGCCGATGATGATATGATCCGCCCCGACTTTGCCATAGAGCAGCGGCAGGATGCGTTGCTTGCCCGATTTGCGCCCCACGGTCGTTAGCAGCAGGGTGGGAATATGGGTAGGGCCTTCCCCCTGTTTGATTCCGGAAGGCCACAGATGTCCCTCCTCGCCGCCGCTTTCCAGATAGGTGCGGAGATGGGTCTTGATCCAATCGGGATATTTCGCAAAATCCGGATCGCTCAGAACTTTTTCGACGTCGATTTTTTCCGCCATGGTTTCCTCCTGTGCGGCCGCTGCGTCTCAGCCCTGTTTTTCCAGCACCACCACGGGAATGTGACGGCTGGTTCTCGCCTGGTAATCGGCATAGGGCGGATAGACCGTCAGCATATGGTTCCAGATTTTCGCGCGTTCCTCGCCTTCGGCGATACGGGCGCGCACCTTGAAATGTTCGGTCGCCACCTGAATCTCCGCATCGGGATTGGCCAGCAGATTCAAATACCATTTTGCATGGGAATCCGATCCGCCCTTGGAGCCGATGACGATGTAATTCCCGTCAACCTTGCCGTAGATAAGCGGCAGGATGCGTTTCTTGCCGGTTTTGCGGCCCACGGTCGTCAGCAGGAGGGTGGGAACGAGGCCAAGGCCGGGCCCCGCCAGACTTGCATCCCACATATGGCCTTCCTTTCCGCCGCTCTCGAGATAGAGGCGCAGATGCTTTTTCATGAAGTCGGGCATCTGGCCGGAATCCATGTCGCTGATCACCTTGTTCATGTCCATTTTTTCGGCCATGGCCGCTTCCCTTTCTCTTTGCCTCTTTTTCCCTGGGCGCCAGCTTATGCCCTTACGAAGCAGGCTTCAATCCGTTAGAATGAGGCGGACTCGCATTCCGCAAGGAAAACAACCCCCATGCAGGCTTATCTGGATCTCATGCGCCGCGCCTATGACGAGGGCGCCGTGAAAGGCGACCGCACCGGCACCGGCACGCGCAGTATATTCGGGCATCAGATGCGTTTTGATCTCGGCAAGGGGTTTCCGCTGCTGACCACCAAACGGCTGCATCTCAAATCCATCATCCATGAACTATTATGGTTCCTGCGCGGGGACACCAATGTCGCTTATCTGCGCGAGCATGGAGTGACCATCTGGGATGAATGGGCGGATGCGGAAGGGGAGCTGGGGCCGGTTTACGGCTATCAATGGCGCTCCTGGCCCACGCCGGATGGCGGACATGTGGACCAGATCGCCAGGCTCATCCATGACATCAGGACCAATCCGGATTCGCGGCGGCTGATCGTGAGCGCATGGAATGTGGCGGATGTGGACCGGATGCGCCTGCCGCCCTGTCATTGCCTGTTCCAGTTCTACGTGGCCGGAGGCCGGCTTTCCTGTCTGCTGTATCAGCGCAGCGCGGATATCTTTCTGGGGGTGCCTTTTAACATCGCTTCTTATGCGCTGCTGTGCCTGATGGTGGCGCAGGTCTGCGATCTGCAGCCGGGGGAATTCGTCCACAGCCTGGGGGATGCGCATCTCTATCTCAATCATCTGGAACAGGCGGAGGCGCAGATGCGCCGCGAACCGCGCGCCTTGCCCATTATTCGGCTCAATCCGGCGGTGAAGGACATCTTCTCCTTCCGCTATGAGGATTTCACCCTCAGCGGTTACGATCCGCATCCCCATATCGCCGCCAAAGTCGCCGTGTGATGCGTATCTCGCTGATCGCGGCGGTGGCGGAAAATGGCGTCATTGGACGCGAAGGCGGCCTGCCCTGGCGGATTCCCGAAGACCTTAAATTCTTCAAGGCCACGACACTCGGCAAACCCGTCATCATGGGGCGCAAGACCTATGACTCCATCGGAAGGCCTCTTCCGGGGCGGTTGAATATCGTCCTTACCCGTGATGCGCGCTGGCGGGCGCAAGGGGTGCGCGTGGCCCATGATCTCGACGCCGCGCTGGAAATTGCGCGCGCAAGCGGCGCGGATGAAGCCATGATCATCGGCGGCGAAAATGTGTATGAGGCGGCTCTGCCGCACGCCAGCCGCGTTTACCTCACACAGGTGCATCGCGAGTTTGACGGAGATGCGCATTTCCCGATGCTCAACCCTGAGGAATGGCTCGAAACCGCCCGTAAGGAAGGCGCGCCCGGTGACTCGCCCCTTGAATACACCTTCCTCACTCTGGAGCGGCGGGGATAGGCGCCATCCGGATGCAGGGCGCAAGAAATTGAGACCTGCGCAAGATCAAACTGTGACGAGGATAACGGAGGCGGAAATGTGGCGAGGCCCCCCTTTGTTGTAATTGATGCAGGGTCGGGGTACGGTTGCCGCCGGTTAACCTTAATGATCCATTTCATTTCAGGAGCCATTACACGACATAATTCTACGGAATTGGGGGACCCATGCAAAAAATAATGAAATCAACGGCGCTGGCGGCGGGAATAGCCATGATGGCGCCGGTGGCGGCTCAGGCGCTGGTCATCAACATCAATCCGGTTACGGGCGGCGGCCTCGATACGGGCGCCAGCGCAGCGGCGGCGCTGGCGGCGTTCAACCGGGCGGCTGACAGGTGGGAGGCGGTTTTCAGCGATCCCATTACAGTGGAGATCGACGCGGATTTGCGCGATCTGGGAAGCCCCACCATCATTGGTCAGGCAAGCTCCACCCTGTTATTGGGAAGCTTTAATGTAATCCGTGACGCCATGGTCCTTGACGCCTCGGATGAAAGCGACGACGCCATTGTGGGCTTCTTGCCGAGCTCTGCCGGATTCTCGGCTTTTCTGCCCGAAGATTTTTCACTTCTGGACGCGATCATTCTCACTCAGGCCAACGCCCTTGCGCTGGGCTTTCCCAGGCTTGCCCCATCGGACGCGCTGATCGAATTCAACAGCGGCTTCAGCTTTGACTTCGACAACAGTGACGGGGTCGTCGGCATGGATTTCGAGACTGTGGCGCTGCATGAGATCGGACATGCGCTGGGTTTTATCTCCGTGGTGGATGAGATCGATTTCCGGATTGCTACTGACCAGCCTGACGAGGTAGCGGTAAGGCCGCTTGATCTTTTCCGTTTCGGCGACCTAGCCAATCCTTCGAGCACGTCAGACTTCACAAGCTTTGCACGCTGGCTGGTTCCGTCCTTTCCGGGTTTTTTTGACGACCTTGATGTTGAACTCGCCTTTTCCACGGGTCAGTTCACCGGCGACGGCCGACAGGCAAGCCATTGGCGTGATGAGGATCTGAGCGATGATCTGCTGGGCGTCATGGATCCGACCCTGCCCTTCAACACGATTTACCCGCTGTCCGAGAATGACCTTCGTGCGCTGGACCGGATTGGCTGGGACTATCTGCTGAGATCCCACGACATCCCCGAACCCATCACACTTTCGCTGATGGGCGCCGGGCTGGCGGGCGTAGGATGGATGCGGCGGCGCAGGGCGGCTTAATTCTGTAAAAATCCCGGTTTTCGAAAAAAAGAAAAATGGCGGCCAGTCATCCGGCCGTCATTTGCCTGTATATCCCCTTCCTGTCCCTGTAGAGGGCCAACGCCTTATTCGATGACAATGCGCGGCGCGGAGCGGCCAGGCGCGATGCGGCTGGCGTCCAGTTTACGGATGATCCGCCCCGCGATGTCCAGATAGATTTGCGCTTCGGCGCTGTCCGGCTGGCTGGCGACGATGGGGGTTCCCGCATCGGAGGTTTCGCGGATCGTCTGCTGCAGGGGAATCTCGCCCAGAAAATCACAGCCATATTTTTCGGCCGTGGCGCGCGCGCCGCCCTGGCCGAAAATATAATGCTTCACGCCGCTATCGGGGCTGAGGAAATAGCTCATATTCTCGATCACCCCGAGGATCGGCACATGGGTGGTCTCGAACATTTTCAGCCCGCGCCGCGCGTCAATCAGCGCGATTTCCTGCGGCGTGGAGACGATGACTGCCCCCGCGAGCGGAACGCGCTGCACCAGAGTGAGCTGCGCGTCGCCGGTGCCGGGAGGCATGTCCACCACCAGGACGTCCAACTCGCCCCATTCCACATCCTGCATCATCTGCGTCAGCGCGCTCATGACCATCGGTCCGCGCCAGATCACCGGCGCGTCTTCATCCACAAGAAATCCGATCGACATGCAGTTGACGCCATAATTCTGCATCGGCAGCAGTTTGTGGCCATCCGTGGTGCGGGGCTTGCCCTTCAGACCCAGCATGCGCGGGATCGAGGGGCCATAAATATCCGCATCCAGAAGCCCGGCGCGTTTGCCCAGCCGCGCCAGCGCCAGCGCCAGATTCACCGCCGTGGTGGATTTTCCGACGCCGCCTTTGCCGCTGGCGACGGCGATAATGGATTTGACGCCGGGAATGCCCTGCTTCGCGCCAGCCGCGGCCTGCCTGCCGGGTTGACCGCGTGCGGGGGCGGGTCTGTTTGCATGGGAGTGGGTATGGGTGTGAACCTGCATGCGTGGCGGTTTCGCGCCCGCCTGCGCCGCATCTGCAGCGCGGGATTCGCGATGTGCGGTCATCACTACGGAAGCCCTGCTGACGCCTGGCAGGGCGCGCACCGCATCAATGCAGGCCATGCGTAACGGTTCTTTCGCATCCCCTTCCCCCGGAGCGACCTCCAGGGAGAAGCTGACCTCGCCCCCATTGACCGCTATTCCCTGCACCATGCCGAGACTGATCACATCCGCGCCTTTGTCGGGGTCGATGACCTTAGTCAGGGCCTGCAGTATTTGTGACTGATCGGGCATTTGAACCTTCCGTGTTCGCATCCGTTGCTATTGATATATATCATCCGCCGGACCGTTTCTAACAGTCACGTCATGCCGGCGGACGCGAAAATACGGTGAAGCCGGAACCGTCTACCCGCAGAAGGTGGAATTTCACGCCGCGAATGCCTATAGTCTCCTTTCGGTGTTGAAAAGCGTTTTTAATTGCACAGGGGTGCTCTATAACGCACGCTTAGACGCCACGCCAAAAATATGGAACTGAGAAGGGAGCCGTACACGCATGCCCTGGAATAACGAGGGTGATGGAAGCCCTGGAAATCGTGGCCCCTGGGGCAGAAGACCAGGCGGTGGGGGAGATGGTGGGGGACCCCGTGGCCCGCAGGGGCCGCGCGGCCCGTGGGGCGGCGGTGGTGGCCCAGGGGGCGGGCAGCAACCACCAGATATAGAGGCCATGTTGCGCAAAGGACAGGAGCGGTTGCGCAGTCTGTTCCCTGGCGGCAAGATCAGCGGCGGCGGTATGGGGCTGGCGCTGCTCCTGCTTGCCGGATTGTGGTTGGCCACGGGCTTTTATCAGGTGAAGACGGATCAGCAGGGCGTCGTTCTGCGGTTTGGCAAATTCTCTGAGATCACACAACCCGGACTGAACTACCATCTGCCCTATCCGATCGAATCGGTGCTAACCCCGGCAGTGACCAACGTAAACAGGGTTGATGTGGGGTTCCGCCCGTACTCCGATACGCGCAATCCAGACCGCACTCAGGACGTGCCCCATGAAAGCCTGATGCTGACCGGGGATGAGAACATCGTGGATGTGGATTTCTCCGTGTTCTGGCGCATCAAGGACGCGCCCAAATTCCTTTTCAACATGGCCAACGCGCCGGAAAACGTTAAAGCCGTGGCTCAGAGCGCCATGCGCGAAGTGATCGGGCGCATGCAGATCACGCCTATCCTTACCGAGGCGCGCAGTCAGATCGAGGTGGATGTCATGCAACTGACGCAGGCGGTGCTGGACGGTTACCAGGCCGGTATCGAGATCCGCCAGGTGCAACTGCAAAAGGTCGATCCGCCCATGGCGGTCATTGACGCCTTTCGTGATGTCCAGGCGGCGCGCGCCGATCTGGAGCGTCAGCGCAATGAAGCTGAAGCCTATGCGAATGACATCATTCCCCGCGCACGCGGCGAAGCGGCGCAGATCGATCAGGACGCACAGGCTTATATGCAGCAAACGATCGCCGAGGCCCAGGGCGACGCACAACGCTTTCTGTCGGTTTACACACAATACGCCAAAGCCAAGGAAATCACGAAAAAGCGCATTTATCTGGAAACAATGGAAAAACTCTTGTCGGGTACGGAGAAAGTCGTGATCACGGGCAAGGATGGCCCTGGGGTCTTGCCCTATCTTCCACTGCCCGAACTGAAAAAGCGTAAGGAAGCGGGAGAAGCGCAATGAACAGAAGTTTGCCTCTGCTGATGATCGCTGCAGGCGTTCTTTTTATCCTTGGCTATTCCACGTTCTTTACGGTTCATCAGACCGAACAGGCTCTGGTGCTTCAGTTCGGAGATCCCCGCCGCGTCGTTCTCGAGCCTGGTTTGAACTGGAAGATACCCTTCGTGCAGAACGTGATCTATTACGACAAGCGTATTCTTGATTATGACATTCCCGAAGCGGAAGTGATTGCTTCTGACCAGAAGCGGCTGGTGGTTGACGCTTTCGCCCGTTACAAAATTACTGACCCACTGAAGTTCCGTCAGAGCGTGGTGACCCTGGCGGGGGTGGACGCCCGTCTGTCTACCCTGCTGAATGCCGGATTGCGCCAGGTATTGGGTAAGGAAACCTTTTCCACGGTCTTGTCTGGCACACGGGCGGCTCTGATGGATTCCATCCGGGACCGGGTGAATAATGAGTCGGCGCAATTCGGGATTGAAGTCGTTGACGTGCGGGTGCGCCGGGTCGATCTTCCGGAAGCCAACAGCCAGGCGATTTACCGCCGTATGCAGACAGAGCGTGAGCGCGAAGCCCGTGAGGCCCGCGCCCAGGGTGCGGAAATCGCACAGAGAATCCGCTCCCGCGCCGATCGTGAAAAGACGGTGCTTCTCGCCGAGGCGCGGCGCGATGCTGAGATCACCCGTGGTAAGGGCGACAGCGAAAGAAACCGGATCTTTGCGGAAGCCGCTGGACGGGACACCGAGTTCTTCGCCTTCTACCGTTCCATGCGCGCTTATTCCGAGGCTTTCAAACCTGATGACACCACCATGATCCTGAGTCCGGACAGTGAATTCTTCCGCTATTTCATTGAACTCCCCGCCGATGGCACAGCGCCGGGCGCAAGATGACGAGCGGCAAGAAAAAACCAGAATCGGGCCGTGCTTTCTCCAAAATCAGTGGATATTCTGCATATTCACCAGGCTGTACGGATCAATAGAGGACAAAGAAGCTCAATGGCGTTTCCTTCATATAGGCGGATTTGTAATTTTGTTGCTGTGGCCGGTTTGGCTGCCGCCCTTACGTCTCCTAGTGTCGCCGTCGCGCGGTCGGCGCCAGAAAGTTTTGCAGGCCTGGCGGAGAATTTGATACCGGCAGTGGTCAATGTAGCCACCTCCGAAACCGTGCAATCGCCGAACATGAATGAAATGCCGCAATTCCCGCCGGGATCGCCATTCGAGGATATGTTCAGGGATTTCTTTGACCAGCAGGGGGAAAGGGGACCTGCACGCCGGGTGTCCTCCTTAGGGTCCGGATTTATCATCGACGCTTCGGGGATTGTCGTCACCAACAGCCATGTGGTGGGCAAGGCTGATGAGATTACCGTCAATCTGAGTGACGGCACACAGCTTCCCGCCAAGATTCTCGGCCGCGACCAGAAAACCGATCTTGCGGTTTTGAAAATAGAAGCGAAGAAGCCCTTGCCTTTCGTCAAGTTCGGTAATTCTTCGGAATTGCGCGTCGGCGACTGGGTGCTGGCTATCGGCAATCCCTTTGGTCTGGGCGGATCGGTTTCTGCGGGCATTATCTCCGCGCAGAAGCGCAACATCAATTCCGGACCATATGATTCTTTCCTGCAGACGGACGCCGCCATTAACCGGGGTAATTCCGGCGGCCCGCTGTTCAATATGAATGGTGAGGTCATCGGGGTGAACACCGCGATCATTTCGCCTTCTGGCGGCTCCATAGGGATCGGCTTCGCCATTCCATCAGATATCGTGCGTAACGTGGTTTCCCAGCTACAGGAGTTCGGCGAAACCCGGCGCGGATGGCTGGGGGTGCGCATTCAGTCGGTGACGGATGAACTCGCGGAAAGCTTCGGCTTGCTGAAAGCAAGGGGAGCGCTGATCGCCGAGGTCACTACCGGCGGCCCTGCAGCGTCCGCGGGAATCAAGGCGGGTGACGTCATCCTCCGTTTCAACGGACAGGATGTGCCGGAAATGTCGGATCTTCCACGCATCGTTGCTGAAACCCAGGTGGGCAAGGAAGTTGATGTGCTGGTGTGGCGTGACGGGAAGGAAAAAAACTTCCGCGTCAAACTTGGACGTCTTGAAGAGTTTGAGAAGACAGCAGCCGGCATTGATGCCGGGGGTGAGGACTCAGGCGGAATGCCCGGGACCGAAGCGTCCGATCTGGGGTTGATGCTCGCTCCGCTCAGTTCAGTCCTGCGTGAACAGTTCGAGGTCAATAGCGACGTCAATGGCGTCGCCATTGTTGCGGTGGATGACGAAGGACCGGCACGGGAAAAGGGGGTGCGGCCGGGTGACGTGATTGTGGAAGTTGCGCAGCAAGAAGTGCGCAGCCCCGAAGAGGTGATCAGCAAGGTCGCCGAAGCCAAAAAGGCTGGCAAGAAATCCGTGCTGCTGCTGCTTTACCGGGGCGGGGATTTGCGTTTCGTCGCCATCAAACTGGATGAACCCCGTTCATCCAAGAAAAAGGGCAAATAGGGTAAACTGCGCGGGGAGAGACCTGGCTTTGGGTTTAGGGCCAGGTTGAACGGTCTAATGCCCGCCATACCGGCTGGCGAGTTCCTGCGCTTTACTTTCCTGAGAGTGGGAAGGGCGTCTCTGAAGCTGTAGCCCAAAGCGGGTTTCAGCGGCCGGTCCAGACATAGGGCTTGCCAGCCTGCCAGGCGCGCATGGCTTTGGCGGCGTCTTCAGAGCGCATGGTATGGGTAAAGGCCTGTTGCTCATACGCTAATCCCTGCTCCAGCGGCAGAGAAGCCCCATGCTGGATCGCCTGCTTTGCCGCCGCCAGTGCAATGGGCGAGCGTTCTGCAAGGCGCCTGGCGAAATTTCCCAGCCTCTCCTTAAACTCGGCTTCAGGATAGAGGCGGTGAATAAGGCCAATCTCCAGCACCTGCTGGGGTTTCAGCAGGGTCCCCAGCAGGACAAGGTCCAGTGTGCGGGCAACCCCAATCAGGCGTGCAAGGCGCTGGGTGCCGCCTGCGCCGGGAGAAATGCCAACCGTGGTCTGCGGCATGCCAAATCTGTAAGGGCCATCGGCCATGATCCGGAAATCGCAGGCCAGCGCGAATTCCGCCCCGCCACCCGCCGCATTGCCGTTCAACGCGGCAATGGTGATGGCCGGCAGACGTTCCAGCCGCAGACAAAGGCGGTGCACCGCGTGCAATTCACCCATGGCGCGCGACATGTGATCAGGAAGCCCATGGCCGGTTTCCGCCATTTCGGCAAGTTCCTCGACTTCGTAATGCGCGATGAAAACCCCTGCGCCGCCGCCCGTGAAGACAAGAACGCGAATGTTCGGATCATTTTCAATCGTTGTAAGCATGCGGTGCACTTCACGCACCACAGCCGCATTAAGGGTGTGCGCTGGCGGATTCGACAACGTGCAGGTGAGAATATAACCTTCCTGATGCAGCGTTAGATGTTCATAGGCCATTGTTTTTATTTGCTTGACTGGCTTTCTAATCAGGGAGCGGGCCGCTTCCGACGGCTTTTCTGCCCCAGCCCCATTTCCTTGGCCAGGGCTGAACGCGCCCGCGTGTAGTTAGGCGCCACCATAGGATAGTCTTTCGGGAGGCCCCATTTCGCACGATACTCATCAGGACTCATATCATAATGGGCGCGCAAGTGACGCTTAAGGGATTTGAATTTTTTCCCGTCTTCAAGGCAGATGATGTAATCAGGCGCGACCGAACGCTTCACAGGAATCGCCGGTTTCTGGAGTTCATTCTCGCTGGTCACCCCCCCACCCTGGGAAACGTCCACGAGTGAACCATACACCTGCTGAATGAGGCCCGGAAGCTCGGCCGCACTTACTGTGTTGTTGCCAACATAGGCAGAGACAATCTCTGCTGTCATGTCAATAAGTACGTTTTTATCATCCATGATTACAGTCTTTCGTGAGTTAAGATGTGCCTGTTATAAGTTTACATTCTGAATAAAGCAATAATCACTTTGGAAATATTCATGTAAAAAATAACGCGCCGTCATTGGCGGAGTTTGTTAAATGATTAATAAATAACTATTAAATAATAACCTCAAAATATGTATCGTATAAATTTGCGTATGGGAAAATATAATACCAGCAGGCTCCCCCAGGCCAGATAGGGATCGCCATAAGGTAGAATGCCGAAGAGCATTTGCCAGTTGCGCCATAGTTCAGCAAGAAATGACATGATCCAGTGCCTTTACATCTGGGGCGTTTATAGAATGTTGTCGCCGTTACTTCGGATTCAATGATTTTTGCTGATTTTTGTGATGATTAATGCAACGTATGAAATCATGGATTCGGCTTCCGTCTACATCAGTGGATAATACAGATTAATAATACAGAGTATAAGTAAACTGATTATGAGCAAGATGCCCGAATACTTTATCGAA
>DMKG01000278.1:0-4572 GCA_003454415.1 Alphaproteobacteria bacterium | reverse complement strand
AAATACTTTATCGGCTATATGATAAGCGTGAAGTCCCCCCTTGGATTGGGGTTGTGGGGCTGGCGTTCATGATGTTTTCCGTCAGGCGGTTACAGGATCTGGTTCCCGCTATCATTCTTCTGGCTGCACTGGCGCTAAATTATCTGGACCCCTTCTTCATCATTACTAATATCCGGAATGAAACCTTTGATCTCTATCAGCGCATCAAACCGCGTGAATATACCGATCCGGCTGGAATTGCAGGGGTTGGCGTCAAGCTGCTTGATGTGGATGACGAAAGTCTGGCCAGAATCGGACAATGGCCATGGCCGCGCACCGTGATTGCGGAATTGATCGCCCGCGCGACCAATGCGGGCGCTTACGCTTTGGTGTTCGACGTGGTGTTCGCCGAGCCCGACCGGACCTCGCCGGAACAGTTTCTCCGCCAGATCGGGGATTTACCGCAGCTGAAAAACGCTGCGCGTGAAATCAGCGCGCTTCCTGCTCATGACGAGATACTGGCGGATGTCATGCGCCAGGCCAATGTCGTGACGGGTTTCACGCTGACCCAGGCTGAAAACAGTTTCGAGCCAGAGGTCAAGGCTGGCTTCTCTTACGCCGGTGATGATCCGCGCCAGTTTCTGCCGTCATTTCATGGGGCCGTGACCAATCTGAGCAAGCTGGAGCAGGCTGCAGCAGGCAATGGCAGTTTCAATTTCGTTACCGAACGTGACAATATCATCCGCCGTGTTCCCCTGCTGTTGCGCAAGGAAGACACATTGTATCCGTCCCTGGTGATGGAGGCGTTGCGGATCCTGCAGGGCGCCAAAAGCTATATCGTGAAATCATCCGGCGCCAATATGACGGAATCCTTTGGCGAGCAGACAGGGCTTTCCGCCGTTCGAATCGGCAGAGTGGAAGTGCCGACCACCAGTACCGGACAGGTATGGGTGCACTACACGGAGGACGCGCCGCAGCGGCGCGTCCCCGCCTGGGAATTGCTGTCGGATGACTTCGATCCCGCCCGCATCGCCGGCAGCATTCTGTTTGTCGGACCCAGCGCCGCAGGGCTGAAAGACTTGCGCGCCACTCCGCTGAATCCGGCAAGCGCCGGGGTGGAGGTGCATATCCAGTTGCTTGAACAGATCCTGCTGGGACATTTTCTTTCCCGGCCGGACTGGGCCCAGGGAGCGGAGGTGCTCTTTCTGATCAGTTTTGGCGTCATTATCCTGATCCTGTTGCGCAGGGTCTCTGCGCTTGCCTGCGCCCTGGTGGCTTTTTCCGGCATTGCCTTCGCCGTCGGTCTGTCCTGGTATCTTTATGCCTATCAGCTCTGGCTGCTCGACCCGATCGGCCCTTCGGTCACAGCGGGGATCATGTTCGTTTCCGGGACTCTGATCAATTTTCTGCGGACGGAGGCGGAAAAAGCCCAGGTGCGCGGGGCCTTCAGTCAGTATCTTTCCCCGGCCCTGGTCGAGCAGCTGGCCAAAGACCCCAGCCGCCTGAAACTGGGCGGGGAGACGCGCGCCATGACCTTCCTGTTTTGCGATGTGCGCGGGTTTACCGCCATTTCCGAACAGTTCAAGGGCAATCCGCAGGGCCTCACACGCCTGATCAACAGTTTTCTCACCCCCATGACCGATATCATTCTGGCGGAAGGCGGCACGATCGACAAATATATGGGCGACTGCATCATGGCGTTCTGGAATGCGCCGCTGGATGTTCCCAATCATCCGGAACAGGCCTGCAAGACCGCCCTGATGATGCATGCGAAGCTGGAAGTCCTGAACCAGGAATTAAAGGCCGAAGCGGAGAGCGAGAACCGGCCCTATCATCCGCTGAAAATCGGCATCGGACTGAATTCCGGGGATTGCGTGGTGGGCAATATGGGATCGGAGCAGCGCTTCGATTATTCCGTGCTAGGCGATGCCGTCAATCTTGCTTCGCGGCTGGAAGCCCAGTCCAAGAATTACGGCGCCGGCACGGTGGTCGGCGAAGAAACCTATGAAAAGACCAAATCGCATTTCGCTCTGCTGGAGCTCGATCTGATCGCCGTAAAGGGTAAAAGCGAGGCCGTGCGGATCTACTCTCTGAATGGCGACAAGGAAATGTCGGAATCGGAAGACTTCCGTGAGTACAGGGCGAAACATGGTGAAATGCTTGCCGCCTACCGATCGCAGCGATGGGATGAAGCGCAAGCCCTGATCGCCGGATTGCGCCGGCGGAAAAATTCCAATCAGGTTCTTTACGATTTATACATGGAACGTATTGCGGAATACCTGATAAATCCGCCGGAACCGGATTGGGATGGGGTATATGTGGCCGAAAGCAAGTAGGAATTGATCAGATGAAGCCATATCGTGTTGCGTCCCGGCCGCGATATGGCGCGGGCATATGGCTGCTTTGTCTTATCGCCACCCTGGCGCCCGTTTCCGCGGTTCTGGCCGAAACCCGGCCAGGAGCTGCGCAGGCGCAGCAATTCATCGCCGATCTGGGGGCCGAAGCAGTCAGGGTGTTGCGCCAGCCCAACCTGTCGCTGGAGCAGCGCGAGACGATTTTTCGCGGCATGCTTGCGCAGAAATTCGATCTGGAGTTCATAGGCCGGTTCGTCCTCGGCCGCAACTGGCAGGCCGCGACCCCGGATCAGCGAGAAGAATATCAGGCCCTGTTTGCTGAATTTGTACTGCGAAGCTATAGCAGACTGCTCGGCGGATATGTGGATGAGCAACTCACCGTGCAAGGGGCCCGTGAGGCCGGTCAGCGCGATGTCATCGTATATTCGCGGATCAGCGGAAGTTCAAATCAGCCCGTGCAGTCCCTATGGCGGTTACGTCTCATCAATGGGCAGCCCAGAATCATCGATGTCGCAGCGGCAGGAGTGAGCCTGTCCATCACCCAGAGAGAAGAATTCGCCGCCGTGATCAGTCGTAACGGCTTGGAGGGACTACTGGAGATGCTGCGCGCGCGCACGCTTACTTTGTCTGCGGAGGGACCGCGATGAAATATGGCTTTCTGGCAGCGGGCGTATTGGCGCTGTGCCTGCTGACCGCTTGCGACGATGGGCGCGACGCGCCATTCAGCAGGGGGTATGCCGCCTATCAGCAAGGCGATTTCGCCGCCGCCCACGCCGCGTGGAAGCCGCTGGCTGACAAGGGAGACGCCCGGGCGCAATTCAATCTTGGGGTGTTGTATGCGGAAGGCCGTGGCGTGTCCCGGGACATGGCGTCCGCCATGCGGCTATGGCGGCTTGCGGCGGATCAGGGGCATATGCGGGCGCGCCATAATCTGGCGCTGGCGCTGATTTCCGGAGAGACCGGTATACAGGATTACGCTTCTGCGCGGGAACAGCTGAAAATTATCGCTGACGCCGGTTACGCGAATGCCCAATACAGTCTGGGAAAGCTGCTGTCGGAGGGGTTGGGAGGTCCGAAAGACGAAGCGATGGCGATCGCCTATATCGAACAGGCCGCCGGTCAGGGGTTTCCGAAAGCCCTATAC
This sequence comes from Alphaproteobacteria bacterium, assembly GCA_003454415.1. Classification (GTDB taxonomy): domain Bacteria; phylum Pseudomonadota; class Alphaproteobacteria; order UBA11222; family UBA11222; genus UBA11222. Next base: position 1,095 of record DMKG01000278.1, on the reverse strand, counting down.
AATCTGGGAAAGCTCTATCGCGACGGGGATGGGGTTGCGCAGAACGAGGAAAAGGCGGCGGCGCTATTTGCAGAGGCCGCTAAACATGGTCATTTGCGGGCGCAACAGCGAATGGCTTTTCGTCTCGCGGAAGGACGGGGGGTCGCGCGCGACGATGTACAGGCATTGAAATGGGCGTTGATCGCCGCCAATCAGGGGGCGGCCGATTCGGTCCTGCTGGTTGAAAATCTGCGTCAGCGTATGACAGAGGAACAGATTGAGGGAGCGGAGGCTGCAGCGCGGGCCTTTGTTCCGGAGTAGTCCGGCATTCTGTGAGATGTCAGACCCCACAGTTGGGGTTGGGGGGTGAATGAGAAGAGTCAGGCTTGAATATATACGAGCCCTATGCATGGCTCTCACGCTTTGTCTGGGGGCGTTTCTGTCGCCGGGGGGCGTCAGCGCGGGAAAGGCGTGGGCGTCAGGTTCCGTTCCTGGTCCTGTTCTGGCCGATCTGCAAAAGGCGGCCATACTCGCCAGACAGGATGAGGCCCGAATGGCCCGCCTGCAAGCGGCCACCCGGGACCCGCTGCTGGCGGCGCGCATGGGCCATGAAAGCCGCCGCCAGTCCGCCACCGCCTTCAGTTATGTCGTGAATTCCGCTATCGCGCAATATCCCGCTTCCGCTCGGGAAATTATCAGCGCCGCCATCTCGTTTGCGCCGGACTTGCGTACGGAGATCGTGCAATCTGCGGTCCTCGCCTTTCCTGGCTTTCGTGAGGAGATCGGGCAGGGGCGGCCTGGAAAGTACAAGCTTACTGACGTTCAGCCGCCCGCCACGACCCTTTTTCCTGCGCCGCAGATGTCGCCGCCGCGACAGTATGAACCTCCGCCTGTCCCGGCGCGCGCGAACAGGATCTGGGATCCATGGGAGCCGGTGAACCGGCCGCTGTTCGCCGTGCATCAGTTTCTGGATGACTTTCTGATCCGTCCTGTCGCGCAGGGTTACGGGTGGATCACCCCCGGCCCCGTCAGGCGGGGCGTCCGCAAAGCCTTCGCCAATCTTGCATCCCCCATCGTTTTCGCCAATGACCTGCTGCAGTTTCAGGCGGATGATGC
>DMKG01000206.1:3229-3502 GCA_003454415.1 Alphaproteobacteria bacterium | reverse complement strand
CGGTTCGGCGGGCCGGGTTTTGGCGAGCGCCTCCTCGGCGGCCTTCGCCTCAGCCTCCCGCAACTGCCTTTCGGCCTCTTCCTTTGCGCGCCGGACCTCGGCTTCACGGGCGTCCGCAAGCGCGCGTTCACGGGCGGCGCGCTCGCTTTCCGTCAGGGTGCGGAGAACCTGACGTCTTTTTTCAACCCGCACCGGCTCCTGGGAGGTCTTGCCCGCGCTTTTTACGTGAGAAGGCGTCCTGGATGGCTGGGCTGTAACGGGTTTGGTTTCCTG
>DMKG01000206.1:2613-2920 GCA_003454415.1 Alphaproteobacteria bacterium | reverse complement strand
GCCGCGTCAGGTGTGGTTTCTCCCTGCTCCGCCGGGGCCTGGTCTGTTTCAGCGGCTGCGGCGTCTTCACCTACATTGAGGGTGCGTTTGCGCTTGCGCTCGACCACCACCGCCTTAGTCCGGCCATGGGAAAAACTTTGCCGCACCTGGCCAGCGCCTACTGTCTTTTTCAGACTGAGCGTGCGTTTGGCGCCGGTCCCGGTTTCCGTACTGTCTTTCAAATCGTCCATTACTGCCCTTTACTTCGTTTCCGCCCGGCGCCCCTGCCGCCAGGTTTTCAACGCCGGCGGCGGCGATGAAATACCTG
>DMKG01000206.1:2177-2316 GCA_003454415.1 Alphaproteobacteria bacterium | reverse complement strand
TGCTGCGATACATGCGGCAACCCTTTTCAGCAACTTCAAATCCTCAACCACGCCGGAATCATATGTTCGCTAATGACCCATATGAATCTGGAGTTCGTTCGGCCCAGGCGGATAAGTGTGACGAACTTCAGATTCGGGT
>DMKG01000206.1:434-1975 GCA_003454415.1 Alphaproteobacteria bacterium | reverse complement strand
TGTGACGAACTTCAGATTCGGGTCACCAGGCGCGAAAACCAGCAAGACGGGTGGCTTCAATCAAGAAACGGTCCGCCATCCGCCCTTTTGCTATGGCAGCATGTATCACATTTTCCCTGCCAAATGCCAAACCCAATTCGTCAGAAGTGAACCAGTCTATCATATTTGCTCCCGGCGACGCCGCCTGCGCAAGACGCTGCAGCTTGCTTTTTCCATCCTCCGCCGCGTCGCTTGCGCAGAGCAGCACGCCAATCCTGCCGCCTCTCGCCAGGGCGTCCACCTTTTCACGGCCACAGACGGCCTGACCCGCCTTGCGGGCAAAGCCCAGCATATCCAGCCCACGGCGCGCCAGCAGCGCCTCGATCCTGACGGCGAAATCCTCCGGCGCAGTTATCTGGCGCCGGGCGGCCCTAGCAAACGCCTTGACAGACAGGGCCTTTTCCAGCGCCTTGCGGTTCGATGCAAGCCAGACGCCGCGACCGGGCAAATCCGCCGCCAGATCCGGGACCAGCGCGCCATCCGGCGCGACCACGAAACGGATCAGCCGCTCCACCGGCAGGCTTTCGCCACTGGCGACGCACCGCCGCACCGGGCCCGTTTCACCGGGGGATAAGGGCGTCTCCTGCGGCCTGTTTTTTACACGCGAAGGGGCGATGGTTAGTTTCCTGCTTCGTTCTCAAACCAATGGGCGCGCGCCGCCATGATGATCTCATTGGCCTGCTCTTCAGACAGATCAAAGTCCTCCAGCAGTCCAGGCTGATGCTTTTTGGCGCCGTCCACGATTTCGGTCCATCCAATGAGTTCATCGCTGGACAGATCCGCCAGATCATCACGGGTCTTCACCCCCGCATTGCCCAGCGCCACCATCATCGCAGGGGTAAGCCCCTTTAGCCCGGCAATCTCATCCGAGACGCCGAGATTGCGACGTTCTGCATCCGCCTTCGCCTGTTCCTCTTCCAGGAATTCGCGGGCGCGGTTCTGCAATTCCTCCGCCATATCCTCGTCAAACCCCTCGATGCTGGTCAGTTCTTCCAGCGGCACATAAGCGACTTCCTCGAGATTGGTGAAACCTTCCGTGGCGAGCAGCTGGGCGATGACCTCGTCCACATCCAGGCGGTTCATGAAGAGTTCCGTGCGCTCGGTGAATTCTTTCTGGCGCCGTTCGGATTCTTCGGAATCCGTCAGAATGTCTATCTCCCAGCCCGTCAACTGGGAGGCGAGGCGCACATTCTGGCCACGCCGGCCAATGGCCAGGCTGAGCTGATCATCCGGCACCACCACCTCGATACGCTTCAGGTCTTCATCCAGCACCACTTTCATCACCTCAGCGGGAGCGAGGGCGTTGACGATAAAGGTAGCGTTGTCCGGACTCCACTGGATGATGTCGATCTTTTCTCCCTGCAGTTCATTCACCACCGCCTGTACGCGCGAACCGCGCATGCCGACGCACGCGCCGACCGGATCAATCGAGGCGTCATTGGACAGCACCGCGATTTTCGCGCGGCTGCCCGGATCGCGGGCGACCGCCTTGATCTCGATGA
>DMKG01000206.1:0-139 GCA_003454415.1 Alphaproteobacteria bacterium | reverse complement strand
GGCGACCGCCTTGATCTCGATGACGCCATCGTAAATTTCCGGCACTTCCTGGGTGAACAGCAGCGCCATGAAGCGGGGATGGGTGCGGGACAGAAAGATCTGCGGGCCTTTGGTCTCGCTGGCAATGTGATTGTCGATC
>DMKG01000167.1:7740-11377 GCA_003454415.1 Alphaproteobacteria bacterium | reverse complement strand
GGAGGCGTCGCTCGCCAGATAGACGGCGACGCCGCCGAAATCCTCCGGCTGGCCCCAGCGGCGTATGGGCACCCGGCCAATCACATTGTCATTGAATTTTTTGGACGCCTGCGCATCGCCGGTCATTTCGGTAGCGATCCAGCCCGGCAGAATCGTGTTGGCGCGTATGCCGTATCGGGCAAGCTCCACCGCAATCCCCTTTACCATGGAAATCAGGCCGCCCTTGCTGGCCCCATAGGCCTGGTTGCGCGCGGCCCCTTCCACTGCGGCGAGGCTCGCCACACCGACCAGCGATCCGCCGCCTTCCCGGCCCGTCATATGCCTTGCGGCTTCGCGGAAGGTGAAAAACGCACCCTCCAGATTCACTCCCATCACCTTGCGGAAGGTGTCCAGCTTGAGCTCCATGAAGGAGGGGGCGCCAAAACCGATGCCCGCATTGGCGATGACCGTATCAATCCGGCCCATCTGTCTGACCGCCTCGCCAAAGGCGTCAATGACCTGGTTTTCCTGGGAGACATCGACTTTGGACGTCAGCGTCTTTACCCCGATCGCCGACAGCCGGCCGCGGGCGGCTTCGTTCTTCTCCGCATTGGTGCCCCAGATCACGATATTGGCGCCGGCCTGCGCCATCGCCTCCGCCATGCCAAGGCCGATGCCCCCGTTCCCCCCTGTCACCAGCGCGGTCTTGCCGCTTAGATCAAATCCCCGATAGGCCATCTTATTACTCTCCTGTTGTGAATTGCCCGCTCAGGATTCCCCGCTGGCGGAGAATCCTGCTTTCATCGATGACGCGTTGGGTCTGCGGCCAGAGACCGTATTCCTTCAGATTGACATGGGAAACCCAACAGCATGCGTCCACATCATCGCCGGGCCTTGGCTCCACGCCCTCCTCCAGGCAGTGGCCATAATAATCTATAAGGGTGTAATGGGTGCGTATCCGCCCCGCGTCATCCGGCACGATTAGATCGATCACATCGATCAGACCGTCAATGGCGATGGCGAGACCGGTTTCCTCCATCACTTCGCGTATACCGGCAGCCCTGGCGGTTTCCCCCAGTTCCTGCATGCCGCCTGGAATACTCCACTGGCCTTTACGGGGCTCCTTTCCACGCCGCACCAGCACTACCTCATCGCCCCGCCAGACGATGACGCCAACGCCTGTCCAGGGCCTGGCGGGATAGTCCCGTTCGCCCATGGCTCAGATATGGCAGGAGGCCGCGCCGCGCTTTTCCAGATATTGCTGATGATAATCTTCCGCCATCCAGAACGTGGAGGCAGGGGTGATTTCCGTGACGATCGGCCGTTTGAACCGCCCGGACGCCTCCAGACGTTTCAGAGAGGCGCGGGCGGCCTCCGCCTGTGCCTCATTGTGATAGAAGATTACGGACCGGTACTGGGTTCCCACATCGGGGCCCTGCCGGTTCAGGGTCGTGGGATCATGATTTTCCCAGAATACCTCCAGCAGCTGATCATAACTGACCCGGCGCGGGTCATAGACCACTTTTACAACTTCCGCATGCTGCGTCTGTGTGTAACAGACATCCTCATAAGTGGGATTGTCCATCACTCCGCCCATATATCCCACGGCGGTGGCGAAAACCCCGTTAACCCGGCGGAACGCCGCCTCAACTCCCCAGAAACAGCCAGCGCCAAAAGTGGCTTCCGCGCGTTTTGCCTGCTCGCCCATGTGTTTCTCCTTGATGCTTCCAAGAGGGCCTCGCCCCCGTTTTTTCCACTGACTATATGGCCCTGATTACCCGAATGCAAAGTGCTTAAGCAGGGGGTGAGATCGCCTGGACGGGCTCGGGAGCTTGGCCCTACCGCCGGAATAGTTGCCGAAAAACATTATTTCATCAAGAAATGACCACGCTACGACCTTTGTCTCGCCTTTTAATTGACGTATTGATCGTCAATGTTAACTTCGACAAAATGCAATGCCGGGTCATGGCGCGGGATTCGCTGCGCTGCCGGGATCAAGAATTAAAACGAAGGGACATGAGGGGTGACGGCCAGGCTGTCGGTGCTATGCAGGAAAAACGTAAACAGGCGCGCCTGCGCCTGGAGCGTTCTGTTTTTCCTGGCCCTTGCGCGCGGGGAGGCTGGGGCCCAGTCCGTCAGCCAGGGCGCCGGGAAGCAGGAGGGAACGGTCATCGACCTTACCCAGACCGGCTGCCAGTTCGTCGAAGCCGAGGGCGGGACCGATCACGGCTATACCACCACTCAAAAATCCGACTGTGTCGAGATCAATTCGCAGACGGGCGAGAAACGCCTCCAGACTGCTGAGCCTTTGACGCTCAAGCCGGGAAAGTATATTTTCCGCGTGACCAACAAGAATGTTCCCTATGAATTGGGATTCTGGCTGCGCGGCGTGGGGCTGGCCAGGTTCGTGCAGCCAAATGTTTCCGGCGGAGGTTTGAAGCAGGGCGTAACCCGGGATTACGCGGTGGAGCTGACCCCTGGCGAATATCTCTATTCATGCCCGCTTAATCCGACCCCGGATTATCCACTGATTGTAAAGGAATAGCCGGATACAGATAGAAGTAACGGCAAACAGAATCTTTCAGCGGGAGGGCAGGCATAAAAAAGCACCCATCCGGTGGAAGGCAAGGCCGATAGTGGCCATAAACCAAAGGAAGGTGTAACCAACATGAAGAAGAACAGCATCAATCGTACCGCAACCGCTATCGGCATGGCCCTGGCGGTAGCCGCCGCAGCGCTCCCTGCCTATGCGGCAGATCACGAGAAAGCCGGCGCGGAAGACGCAGCCAATCCCTGTGCTGCTGAAAATCCCTGCGGAGCGGAAAACCCCTGCGGTGCGGAAAATCCTTGCGAAGCTGAGAATCCCGAAGCCGAGTAAGTTCTGAGCGTCTGCGGTTCCCGCCGCAACGCGCTGCGATCAGATTGGGCGATACCGGACGAACGGCCTCCTCTGGGGGCCGTGAACCGGGCCCAATCTGGTCAAAATGTTTTCATTCCATAGAATTTCTTCTGGGGCGCCTCGACTGCAGGCGCCAGGGTCGCAGGATACTATCAACGCTTTAAATCTAGTGTGGCTTGCAAACTTCTGAACCGCCACACAAGGCCCTTTTCATTAATTTCTACTATTCTTCCCGTATTAGAAGTATAAATTGCTGTCGTCTGACGTTTATTGAGGACAGAGGAGGTGGCGTAATGGCCCGGCCAACGGCCTGTTCAGTGAACCGGGAGGCCAAGTTTCGTATTGGCCAACTGGTGCGGCACAGGATTTTTCCATTTCGCGGCGTGATTTTCGACGTGGATCCGGAATTCAACAATTCCGAACAGTGGTATCAGTCGATTCCAGCGGAAATCAGACCCCGCAAGGATCAGCCCTTTTATCACCTGCTGGCTGAAAATGAAGAGACCCATTATGAAGCCTATGTCTCCGAGCAGAATCTGCTGCCGGATGAATCGGGCGAACCGATAGGCCACCCGCAGGTGAACGCCCTTTTCGGGAAGCTGCACGACAACAAATATGAACTTCTGAAACGCCACGCGCATTAAGGGCTTTTCAAGCCGGTCCCAACGCCTGCAACGCATCCTCCGCACCCCCACTGACCCGCACCCCGGCAGATGTCCTTTCCTTCTCCGCGTAACCGGGCGGGCATTTACGCGTGCG
>DMKG01000167.1:4980-7612 GCA_003454415.1 Alphaproteobacteria bacterium | reverse complement strand
GGGCATTTACGCGTGCGAAAGGAGTTGGGACTGTGGCGGGTTTTCTGTTAACTACGGAAAGGGTTCAGGCAACCCTGTTTACAGAGAGCCTAGGCATTACCAGGATGATCCGATGCACATACCGGCAGTGGCGCGAAAAATTCTGACCTCATTGCGCGGGCGCGGCGAACTCGATGTGAACGCCCCCTGGCAGACGCCATTTTCAGACCAGACGTCGCCGGCGGATATCTATTACTGTTTCCGCCTGATACTGGGACGTTCCCCCAATCAGGAGGAGTGGAAAGGCCACAGCGCCCATGCCTGGAATACCCGGCTGGACGATGTCGTCATGTCCTATGTGAATTCTCTGGAATTTGCGCGCCGTAAAAACGAGTTATCCAGCCGGGGCTGGGGAGAGGATCTGTTCCAGAAACAATTTCCGGGTTTTTCGATCTATGTGCGGGAAAGCGATGCGGCCGTCGGCAGAGCGGTCAGAAGCGGTGCATACGAGCCTCATGTGACCGCGGTTTTTCAAAAGCACCTGAAGCCGGGCATGCATGTCCTCGACATCGGCGCGAATATCGGCTTTTTCACCATGCTCTCCGCCTCTCTCGTAGCTCCCGCGGGCAGCGTGATGGCGATCGAGCCCAATGCGGAAAATGTTAAGCTTGTAGAGCTGAGCCGCCGCGCCAATGGCTTTGAGCAGGTCACGGTGGTGCAGGCGGCTGCAGGCCGCGAACTGGGGCTTCTGGTGCTGAACACGGCCTACAGCAATGGCACCACAGCAGCTCTCTCAGACGATGCGGCGCAACTGGCGGACGCCACCACCGTCGCCTGTCTGCGGCTGGATGACATCGTGCCCGCAGACCGGCCGATCGGTTTCATCAAGATCGACGTCGAAGGGGCGGAATATAACGCGCTGCTGGGGGCCTCGGGGCTGATCCGGCGCTGTCATCCCGTCATCGTCAGCGAATTCAGCCCCGGACTGATGCGGGGAATATCCGGCGTGGACGCCAGAGAATATCTGCAATTCGTGCTGGATTTTGGTTATCGCGTCTCCGTCATTGAACCCCGGGGGACACTTACAGATTGCGGGCTGGACACTAACAAGGTGATGCGCGCCTACGAAAAATGCGGCGGCGACCACATCGACATCCTTTTCGAGTAGACGGCGTCAATTACGATGGCCCGTCTGTCCGCTGTATTGATCTTCTGACGGAAAGGGGGGAATGGCGGTGATGGATATGGCGCTCATAGCGATACTCGTTATCCTCTTGGCGGTCCTCCTGCTCTCGATGCGCAGCGCCTTCTGGCCGAAACCGGCCGGCGGCGCCATTGACCTGACGCCCGTGCTTGACCGCCTTCAGTTGATCAAAGGGGATGTGGAACGCCTCGACCGGGTGGTCCGGGAAGACGGCGACCAGGCGCGATCCGGGGCGGATGAACGCGGGCGTCTGCTGCGGGAAGAAGTGACCCGGTCATTGAACGACTCCCGCTCCGAAATGTCCCAGGCCATTTCAGCCATACGGAGCGAGATCGTCACCGCGCTCAACAAGGCCAGCCAGGAATTGCGGGACTCCTCCGGCGAACTTTCCAAACATCAGAAAGAAAGACTGGACGATGTCGCAGGCAAGCTGAAGGCCATGACGGATTCCCTTGAAATCCGGCTGGAAGCCAACCGCTCCACCATTGAAACACGGCTTGCCGAACTGCGGAACGACCAGATTGACAATGCCGGAAAGCTGCGGGAAAGCCTGCAGACCAATCTGACGACGCTTCGCAACGAGAATTCCGAAAAACTCGAACAGATGCGGCTGACCGTGGACGAGAAACTGCAGGGAACGCTGGAAAAGCGGCTGGGAGAATCCTTCAAGCAGGTGAGTGAACGGCTGGAGGCGGTTCATTCCGGCCTCGGCGAAATGAAGACGCTGGCGACGGGCGTGGGCGATCTGAAAAAGATTCTCAGCAATGTGAAGGACCGGGGGAGCTGGGGCGAAGCGCAACTCGCCAATCTGCTGGCGCAGGTGTTTTCCCCTGAACAATATGCGGTCAACGTCGCGACGCGCGAGGGAAGTTCGGAACGTGTTGAATTCGCCATACGGCTTCCCGGACGCGGTCCGGAAGATGGCGAAGTGCTGCTTCCCATCGATGCGAAATTCCCCAGGGAGGACTATGAGAGGCTGGTGGACGCCTCTGACCGTGGCGATGCGGAAGCCGTCGAGCAAGCGGCGAAGGCTTTGGAGAACAGGATAAAGGCATCTGCGCGGGAGATTCGCGACAAATATATCAATCCCCCCCGCACCACGGATTTCGCGATCCTGTTTCTGCCAACCGAGGGCCTGTATGCGGAAATTTTACGGCGCGCGGGCCTGGCCGATCTTCTGCAGAACAGTTGTCGGATCATCATTGCCGGCCCGACTACGCTGAATGCAATCCTCAACAGTCTCCTGATGGGTTTCCGCACTATTGCGATCGAGCGCCGCTCGAGCGAAGTGTGGGAAATACTGGGCGCCGTCAAGACCGAGTTTCAGAACTATGGCGCCGCGCTCGACAAGGTTCAGAAAAAGCTTCAGGAAGCCTCAAGCAGCGTAGACAAGGTCACGGTCCGGCAGCGCGCCATCACCCGGAAATTGCGAGCCGTCTCGGAACTTTC
>DMKG01000167.1:0-4790 GCA_003454415.1 Alphaproteobacteria bacterium | reverse complement strand
TGCGAGCCGTCTCGGAACTTTCCGAAGAGCGGACGCAGGCGCTTCTGGAAGGCCCCGGCGGGGATCTGGCGTTAGAGCCTGAGGATGTCGATATCGGCGGCGCTTGACGGTACGGAACATAGCGCCTATCTCTCTGAATCATGGCCATTTTGCCCATACTGACCGCGCCTGACCCGCGCCTCAAAGCCGTTTCCAGACCTGTGAAGGCGGTGGATGACGGCGTGCGCGCGCTGCTCGACGACATGGTGGAGACGATGCACGCCGCCCCCGGAATCGGTCTGGCCGCCATTCAGGTGAACGCGCCGAAGCGCCTGATCGTCATGGATCTGGCGCGCGAGGGGGAAACGCCCCAGCCGCGCCATTTCATCAATCCCGAAATTGTCTGGCGTTCGCAGGAGAGCCGGATTTATTCCGAGGGCTGCCTCTCCTTCCCGGATTTCTTCGACGAGGTGGAGCGCCCGGCTGCGGTCAGGCTGCGCTATCTGGACTATCACGGCGCGGCGCGTGAAGAACTGGCGGAAGATCTGTTCGCCATCTGCATCCAGCATGAAATGGACCATCTGGAAGGGGTGCTGTTCGTCGATCACCTGTCGCGTCTGAAGCGGGAGACGATCTTGCGCAAACTGCGCAAGTCAAAGCGTCTGGCGCTGACCGCCTGACGCGCCATTCCTAATCCGCGCGGAGGAAATCCGGCCATGCGTCTCGTCTTCATGGGAACCCCGGAATTTTCCGTTCCCTGCCTCCGGGCGCTGCGCGCGGCGGGGCATGAGATCGCCGCGGTCTATTGCCAGCCGCCCCGCGCCAGCGGCCGCGGCATGATGGAAAGGAAATCCCCGGTTCAGCTCTTCGCCGAGGCGGAGGGGCTGACGGTTCGCGCTCCGGCGCGCCTGAAAGACCCTGCGGAACATGACGCCTTCGCCGCGCTGTATCCCGACGCGGCGGTGGTTGTGGCCTATGGCCTCCTTCTGCCTGTCGCGATCCTGCAGGCGCCCCGCCTCGGCTGTCTCAACGCCCACGCCTCCCTCCTGCCGCGCTGGCGGGGGGCGGCCCCGATCCAGCGCGCGATCATGGCGGGAGACCGGGAAACCGGCGTCACCATCATGCAGATGGATGCGGGCATGGACACAGGCCCCATGCTGCTGTGGGAGCGGGAATCCATCACCCCGGAGGACACGGCCGGCGCGCTGCATGACCGCCTGAGCCTGCTCAGCGCCCGGTTGATGACCCTCGCGCTGGCGGGCCTTGCGGCGGGCGAACTGAAGGCCCAGCCCCAGCCCGAGGCCGGCGTCACCCATGCCGCCAAGATCCGCAAGGAAGAAACCCGTATCGACTGGCGGCGCCCGGCGCGGGCGCTGGACTGTCATATCCGCGGGCTGACGCCTTCACCGGGGGCCTGGTTTGGCGCGCCGCAAAACGGCCGGGAAATCCGGATCAAGGTGCTGCGCGCGCAGCCTGTCTCCGGCGCGGGGCCGGCGGGGACGGTGCTCGGCGACGCCCCGCTGACCATCGCCTGCGGCGAGGACGCGCTGCGTCTCGAAACCCTGCAGCGCGAAGGCAAGGCCCCCACCGGCAGTTCCGATTTTCTGCGCGGCTTTCCGCTGGCAAGGGGCGCTGTGCTTGCTTAACCGCTACAGATTGCTGATCGAATATGACGGAGGCCCGTTCGTGGGCTGGCAGCGGCAGGAGAATGGCCCCTCGGTGCAGGGCGCGATCGAGGAGGCGGTGTTCAGGTTCTGCGGCGAAAGGGTGACGCTGTTTGGCGCGGGACGCACCGATGCCGGGGTCCACGCCCTGGGGCAGGTGGCGCATCTGGATCTGAATACGCCGCCCCCGCCCGGCCGGTTGCGGGACGCCCTGAACGCGCATCTGCGCCCGGCCCCCGTCACGATCCTGAAGGCGGAGGCCGCCCCGCCCGGCTTTCACGCCCGTCTCGATGCGATCCGGCGCGTCTACCGCTATCAGATTCTGAACCGGCGCGCGCCTCCGGCGCTTTCCGCCGGGCGCGTATGGCATGTGCCGCGCCCGCTCGACGCCGCGCGCATGCAGGAGGCGGCGCAGCATCTGGTGGGCAGGCATGACTTCACCACCTTCCGCGCCGCGCAGTGTCAGGCCAGATCGCCGGTAAAGACCCTGGACCGTCTTCAGGTCAGCCGGGAGGGCGAGCTGATCGTGATCGAGGCGCAGGCGCGCTCCTTCCTGCACAACCAGGTGCGCTCCATGACGGGCAGTCTGAAACGGGTCGGCGAAGGCAAATGGACCCCTGAGCGTCTGAAAGACATTCTGGCGGAGGCCAACCGCGCGGCCTGCGGCCCGGTTGCGCCCCCCGGCGGGCTTTATCTGGTGCGGGTGGATTATCCGCCGCCGTCATAAATCCAGGGTTTCAACCTGTTCGGCCGGAATGGTTTCACCGAGGAAGACCGGTCCCACCCGAATGAACCGCCCGGGGGAATCCGAAACCAGAAACCGGACGGCGCCCCGGCTTTGATCCCCGGCCTGCAGACCATGGGCGCGCAGGGCGTCCGCCACGGCAAGGGCGGTGGTTTCGGCGCTGTCGACAAGGCTGACCCGCGGCCCCAGCAAACGGCCAAGGGCCGGGGCGAGGGCCGGAAAATGCGTGCAGCCCAACACCAGCGTGTCCGGCGCGTCCGCCCGGTCCGTGAACAACGGATCAAGATAGCGGCGCGCCGCGCCCTCCATGACCGGGCCATCGATCCAGCCTTCCTCGGCCAGCGCCACGAACAGGGTGCAGGCGATCTGGCTGATCCGCAGTTCCGGGCGCAGGGCGTGCAGGGCGCGGGAATACGCGCCGCCCTGCACCGTGCCTTCGGTGGCGATGACGGCGATATGTCCGTTGCGGCAGGCGGCGTTTCCCGCCGCGGCGCCCGGCCCGACCACCCCGATCACCGGCAGGGGCGCCAGCGCGGCCTCCAGCGGGCCAAGCGCCACAGAGGACGCCGTATTGCAGGCCACCACCAGCATTTTCACGTTGCGCCGCACCAGAGCCCGCGCCGCCTGAATGGCGTAGGTGACGACGGTGGCGCTGCTTTTGGTGCCATAGGGCAGGCGCGCGGTATCGCCGAGATAGACAAAGCTTTCCTGGGGCAGGTGGTTGCGCAGCGCGCGCAGAACCGTCACCCCGCCAATGCCGGAATCGAAAACCCCGATCGGCCTTTCATCGCTCACCTGGTCAGGCCGCCGGTTTCGAAATAGTTCAGCAGCACCTCCTCATAGATATCCGCCAGCGCCGCGATGTCCGCCACGGGAACCTGCTCATTGACCTTGTGCTGGGTCTGTCCCGCCAGACCGAACTCCACCACCGGGCAATGGTCCTTGATGAAACGCGCGTCCGACGTGCCGCCCGTGGTGGAAAGTTCCGGCGTCAGGCCCGTGATCCGCGTCACCGCATCGGAGACGAGGCTGCTCAGGCCGCCTGGCGGAGTCAGAAAAGCCTCGCCCGACACCGCGATTTCCAGGCGGTACTTCCCCCCCATGGCGGCTTTCACCTCCTCGCAGTGGTTCCGGATCCAGCCGCCGAGGGACAGCCCGGTATGCCGGGTGTTGAAGCGGATATTGAAACGCGCCGTCACCGATGCGGGAATCACATTGGTGGCGGTATTGCCGGTGTCGATGCTGGTCACCTCCAGATTGGAGGGCTGAAAATGCGCAGCGCCCCCATCCAGCGGCGTCCCGGTCAGGCGGCGCAGGGTTTCCAGCAGGCGCGGCATGGGATTGTCCGCCCTGCCCGGATAGGCGACATGACCCTGGATTCCAAGAAAAGTCAGCGTCACATTCATGCTGCCCCGCCGTCCGATCTTGATCATGTCCCCCAGCCGTTCTGCGCTTGTCGGCTCTCCCACCAGGCAGTGATCGGGCCGTTCATGGTTGCGCCCGAGCCAGTCCAGCATCTTGACGGTGCCATTGATGGCGGGACCTTCCTCATCGCCGGTAATCAGCAGGCTGACCGATCCGGGCAGGCTGGCGGCGTGTTTTTCCCTCAACCGCCCCGCCGCCGCCACAAAGGCCGCGATGGCGCTTTTCATGTCATTCGCGCCGCGCCCATACAGAACGCCGTCCCGTATGACCGGCGTGAAGGGATCGGAATCCCACAGGGCCGCCTCGCCCGGCGGCACCACATCCATATGTCCCGCAAAACAGAAATGCGGCGCGGCAGTCCCAAACCGGGCATAGAGATTGTCGACATCCGGCGTTCCCGCCTCGCTGAAGGGCAGGCGGCGGCAGGTAAAGCCGAGCCCGTCCAGGGCCGCCTGCAGCACATCCAGCGCCCCCGCATCTACCGGCGTCACGCTGGGACGGCGGATCAGTTCGGCGGCGAGGGCTATGGGATCCACAGGATTGGGCATATTTCCGGTGTACAGAAGCGGGCCCGAATGGTCAATCGCGCAGCAATTCGTTGATCGAGGTTTTCGAACGGGTTCGGGCGTCCACCTGTTTGATGATCACGGCGCAGGAAAGGCTGGGACGGGCCTGGCCCTGAGGGCTGGCGGGGCCAGGCAGAACGCCTGGAACCACCACCGAATAGGGCGGCACTTCCCCCTGATGGATCTGTCCCGTTTCCCGGTCCACGATCTTGGTCGAGGCCCCCAGGAACACCCCCATGGACAGGACCGAGCCTTCGCGCACCACCACCCCTTCGGCCACTTCCGAACGCGCGCCGATAAAGCAGTTGTCCTCGATGATCACGGGATTGGCCTGCAACGGCTCCAGCACGCCGCCAATGCCGGCGCCGCCGGAGATATGGCAGTTCTTGCCGATCTGGGCGCAGGAGCCGA
>DMKG01000040.1:5312-5583 GCA_003454415.1 Alphaproteobacteria bacterium | reverse complement strand
ATCCACAGCACTGTTGCGCAAAAAGAACCGGGCACGGGGCTAGGGCTTACCTTATCCCGTTCTTTCATTGAGAAACACGGCGGCGCTTTAACCATACAGAGTGAGCTGGAGCTAGGCACCAGGGTCACGATACTGCTGCCAGCCAGCAGGGTGCTGGACGACAATGAGGAAATGGCGTCTGCAATCTCGGTTAAATAACTGACGGCCTGATCACGATGGCAAAGCGGTCTTTAGCCGGCGGGTGAAAACCAGTATAATCCGCCCCCAATCA
>DMKG01000040.1:4848-5039 GCA_003454415.1 Alphaproteobacteria bacterium | reverse complement strand
CCCCGGCGGCGGACCATGCATAACCTACTTCCATCTTTTCCCACCACGCGCATGCGGCGCAACCGGCGGACGGACTGGGGACGCCGGCTCGTGGCGGAGAATGCCTTATCCGTAAACGATCTGATCTGGCCGCTGTTCATCTGCGAGGGGGAGAACCGTCGAGAGGCTGTCGCCTCCATGCCTGGGATCGA
>DMKG01000040.1:4420-4571 GCA_003454415.1 Alphaproteobacteria bacterium | reverse complement strand
GTCGCCTCCATGCCTGGGATCGAGCGTCTCTCCGTGGATCTTGCGCCAGTCGCTGCTGAACACGCAGAAAAATTGGGAATCCCTGTAATTGCGCTGTTTCCGGCTACTGACCCTGTACGGAAAGATGCTCAGGGGACAGAGGCGCTCAACC
>DMKG01000040.1:3917-4157 GCA_003454415.1 Alphaproteobacteria bacterium | reverse complement strand
ACAGGGGACAGAGGCGCTCAACCCCGAAAATCTCGTGAACCGCGCCGTCAGTGCGATCAAATCGCGCGGTTTCAACCTCGGCGTTTTATGCGATGTGGCGCTGGACCCTTACACTGACCACGGCCATGACGGCGTAATGGAGGGCGATGAAATCGTCAATGACGCGACGCTGGAAATATTAGTCAAACAGGCGATCGTACAGGCGGAGGCGGGCTGTGACATCATCGCGCCGTCGGACAT
>DMKG01000040.1:2734-3698 GCA_003454415.1 Alphaproteobacteria bacterium | reverse complement strand
ATCGCGCCGTCGGACATGATGGATGGACGGGTTGGCGCCATTCGCGCGGCTCTTGATGGCCAGGGATTCCAGAATACACAGATCATGGCCTATGCGGCAAAATACGCTTCCGCCTTTTATGGACCCTTCCGTGAGGCGGTTGGCTCTCAATCCGCCCTGCGTGGCGATAAAAAGACGTACCAGATGGATCCGGCCAATTCCGGAGAAGCCCTCCGGGAAGTGGCGCTGGATATCGCGGAAGGCGCGGACATGGTGATGGTCAAACCCGGCATGCCCTATCTCGATATCGTTCACCGGGTGAAACAGCAATTCGGCATGCCCACCTTCGCCTATCAGGTGTCCGGAGAATATGCGATGCTGATGGCCGCCGTGCAAAATGGCTGGCTGGATCAGGAAAGGGCGGTTCTCGAAAGTCTGCTTTCCTTCAGGCGTGCCGGCGCCGACGGGATTCTCAGTTATTTCGCGCCGCTCGCTGCGCAATGGCTTTCCGGCAAGGACTAGCCCTCATTCAGACCCAAGCGTGCCGGGTTGCCGCCCTTTGATGGCGACAAATGTATCCGTGGTGAAGCCGTTGAAACTGCTCTGCAGCGCATTGGAATAAGCGCCGACGCCGCCTACTTCTATCCAGTCCCCCTCTTCTATATCCTTGGGAAGGGCGAACTGATGGGGAACCACGTCATTTGAATCGCAGGTCGGCCCGAACAGGGTGAAGGGGTGCATTTCTCCGGATAACTGACCGTTCAGACGGATCGCTTGCAGCGGAGGACGCATGTCGCCATAGACAATTTCCGACAGGCTGCCGAAAATTCCTTCATTGAGGTACAACTGATTATCCTTGCGCAAATGCACCTGGGTGATCAGGGAGGCCGCGTCAGCGACCATGCCGCGCCCCGGCTCACAATACAATGGCGTCTTGCCAAGATAGCCATGGGTTTGCGCTGACTCGCGGATGCACGTCCGCGAG
>DMKG01000040.1:2071-2512 GCA_003454415.1 Alphaproteobacteria bacterium | reverse complement strand
TTGCGCTGACTCGCGGATGCACGCAAAAAATTCTTCAAGCGGGGGCACGGTGGTTTCCGCATCGGACACCGGAAACCCGCCGCCAACATTGATATATACCGGCGTTACCCCCGCGCGCGCCGCCACTCTTGCGACGATCTCGAAAGCCTTGGCGTAGGCGGAAGGCTTCTGGCATTGGCTGCCGACATGAAAGGATACCGCCGGCTGATAGCCGTGTGCGGCCACGGCGCGCAACAGTTCTACGCCTGTATCCTCGTCAGCGCCAAATTTGGCGGAAAGATCGAAGGTTGCAACTCCTCCCGGAGTACGCAGCCGCACCTGCACTACGTGCCCGGGCTGGGTTGTACGGGTCAATTTATCCAGCTCGTTGGGGTGATCAACGACAAAATCATCGACGCCATATACCTGCACGGCGGCTTCAATTGCAGTACGGCTTTTTAC
>DMKG01000040.1:1427-1796 GCA_003454415.1 Alphaproteobacteria bacterium | reverse complement strand
CGAACATCATTGAAAAGCTCATTAACCAGGGCGATTTCGTTGAGCGAAGCCGTATCGAAATCCCGGATGCCGGCATTATGCAACGCCCTCAGAACAATGGCGTGCGGGTTGCATTTGACGGCATACAGCACCTTGCCAGGGAATCCATCCAGAAAGCGCTTCGCCGTCATCGCGATGCGGTCAGGCCAGAAACACATTACGGGGTAGGAAGGCAGCAATGCAGCCAGCATATCCTGAACGGAATCAAAAACAGGGTTGGTCATTGAGGCCTTGTCCTTATCAACGGGTAATGCGCAGCGGTTTAGGACAAATCGCCCTCCTTCTCAAGATCTACTCTATGCCTGAACTGAACTGGCCCGTCGCGCCTAG
>DMKG01000040.1:944-1162 GCA_003454415.1 Alphaproteobacteria bacterium | reverse complement strand
ATTGAAGAAGATTTTCCGGTGCAATCAGCAAAGTAGAGATCCAGTTTGCCATCCGGTTTCTGATTCATTTCATAACAATTTACAGTGCCATAATCGATGACCATTGCGCGCAGGCAGAGACTGTTATTCTCGACCCACCATTTTCCATCTCCCTTGAATTTACGGGTCGAAGGCACGAGTTTATGAAAGGTTTTGTAATGAAAATAAGTCAGTTGCAC
>DMKG01000040.1:427-681 GCA_003454415.1 Alphaproteobacteria bacterium | reverse complement strand
CGCATCATACCGTCAGGAAACAGATCCAGTTTGACATTCATCAGCCGGTTGCCCCCTGGAATGTCCAGGCGGCCCGCCAATAAATTCAAGGTGCGGCCTGCGGCCGCGGAAGAGATTTGCGCCCCTGTCAGCGCAGATCCGGCCCGGTTGCGCTTACTCTCCTCATCACTTCCGCCCTCCCCGCCGGCCTGTTTCTTCACCCCGGCTTTCGCCTCAGCTCCGCTGGCGTTGTCTGGCTTTGGCTTGGCTTCAGA
>DMKG01000040.1:0-126 GCA_003454415.1 Alphaproteobacteria bacterium | reverse complement strand
TACATCTTCGGCTAGCGTTTCAGGCAAATCCTGCCTGTAATCCAGCTCTTCACCATAAATTTCCTGCTGAGGACCGCCATCGTCGCCGCGCGCCATCTCAAATATCAGTTCAGTACCGCCACCCAG
>DMKG01000264.1:1816-5634 GCA_003454415.1 Alphaproteobacteria bacterium | reverse complement strand
GGAAAGGCCAATCAGCGTCACGCAAGTAAACAGGATGCGAATTCCGGATGTTATCGGCTGTGTCATTCCGGTGTATACTCCGAGGCGGGCGCGCCCAGAAAAAAGCGCGCCGGGTCGCTCTCCATTCGCTGGGCAATTCTGTCGAGGGTCGTCACCAGCTGACGCGCTTCGCTGATGAAGACGGTGAATTCACGCAAACCCCGGTCGCCGAAACTGTTTACGGCGTCCTGATTGCGGATGACCATCTGATTAACCCCGGCCGTCAGGCTCGACGCTTCGCGCAGCAGTTTTTTCACATCCCCGTTCATGAGAATTTCCGCCTGCGCCCCCAGTCCGTCCAGCCGCTCCGTCAGGTCCGCGATATTGCGCGTCATCTGGTTGACGTTGACGATCATTTCGTCGATGTCGTCAGCCCGGCTGGCGAATTTTCCGCTGATGGTCTCCGCATTGGTCAGAATGCCGCGAATGGCGCTGCGGTTATCCGCATCGACAATGTGGTTAAGACGTTCGACCAGGACGACAGCGTTTTCCAGTAATCTGGGCGCGCCCGAGAACAGTTCTTCCAGATCGGATTTGCTGGAGGCGATAATGGGCACGTCATGGCCTGGAGGCGTTTCCAGTGGGGGAGCGTCCGCAGCGCCGCTGTTGATCTGAACAAACAGCACCCCGGTAATGCCGAAAAATTCCAGACTGGCCCTGGATGCGGAATTCACCGGCGTGTTGGCGTCGATTTCGACCCTGACCCGCACCAGTTTGTGATCTTTTTCATAGATGCGGATTTCCTTCACCTGGCCGACCCGAACGCCCTGATAACGCACGTCGCCCGCCACGTTCAGACCCGATACCGAACCCTCGAACAGGATGTCGTAGGTGGTGAAACGCTGATCGATCCTGGTTCCCGCCAGCCACAGGATAAATCCCAGCGCCCCCGCAAGCACGGTCACGGTGAACACGCCGATCAGAACGTGGTTTGCCCTGGTTTCCATCCGCCTTCAGTCTTTGTCCAGCATCGCCGCCCGCCCGCGGGGGCCGAGGAAATATTCGCGCACCCAAGGGTGGCCGAAAGTTAGCATTGTTTGCATATCCCCCGCCACGATAACATGTTTTTCGCCCAGCACCGCGATACGGGTGCAAATCGCATGCAGACTGTCCAGATCATGGGTGACCAGGAATACAGTCAGGCCGAGTGAATGGCTCAGTTCCCTGATCAGGGCGTCGAAGGCGGCCGCGCCAATGGGGTCAAGACCGGCCGTGGGTTCATCCAGAAACACGATTTCAGGATCGAGCGCCAGCGCCCGCGCCAGTCCCGCCCGCTTGCGCATGCCCCCCGATAGCTCCGACGGATATTTCGCCCCCGCATCCGGCGGCAGACCCGCCAGGGCGATTTTCATCGCTGCGATCTCTCGCATCAGTTTTTCCGGCAGCGCGAGATGTTCGCGCATCGGCGCCTCGACATTCTGTGTGACGGTCAGCGAGGAAAACAGGGCGCCATTCTGGAACAATACGCCCCAGCGGCGCTCCAGACGTCTTTGTTCCGCCTCCTCCAGATGTGCATGATCCTGTCCGAACACCTCAATGCTTCCCTGGCGTCTGGGGTTCAGGCCGATGATGGTGCGCAGCAGCACGGATTTGCCCGTGCCGGAACCGCCGACGACGCCGAGCACCTCGCCCCGGAATACATCCAGATCAAGCCCGTCATGAATCACCTGGTCGCCAAACGCCGTACGGAGTCCGCGAATGGAAATGACGGCTTCCCGTGAATTTCCCTGATCCTCACTCAAAGGCCGATCACCACGAAATAGATCGAAAAGATCGCGTCCAGGACGATCACCATGAATATGGACTCCACAACGGATTTAGTGGTCAGCCGCCCGACCGATTCCGCGCCGCCCTGCACCTGCATGCCTTCGAAGCATCCGATCAGGCCAATGATCAGCGCAAAGAACGGCGCTTTTATGACGCCTGCCCAGAAATGGCCTACGGGCACCCATTCTTCAAGGCGTTGCATATAGAGTCCGGGCGAGATGTCCAGCGCGGCCCAGCACATGACGGCGCCGCCAAGCAGACCCATGATGTCGGCGATGAAGCCAAGCATCGGCAGGGCGATGATCAGGGCGAGTATACGGGGCAGGACGAGCATTTCCATGGGGTCCAGCGCCAGGGCGCGCATGGCGTCGATCTCTTCATTCAGTTTCATGGAGCCGATCTGGGCGGTAAAGGCGCTGCCGGAACGCCCCGCCACAAGTATGGCCGTCAGCAGGATGCCGATCTCCCTCAGCACGGAAATCGCCACCAGCTCCACCGTGAAAATCTCGGCGCCGAACTGGCGCAGCTGCTCCGCGCCCTGATAGGCCAGCACCATGCCGATCAGAAAGGAGATGAGCGAGACAATGGGAACGGCGTTGAGGCCTGCCGTTTCCAGATGGTGAACCAGAGGGGTCAGCCGTAGCCGCGAGGGATGGGCCAGCACCCGTCCCATCACGCTCATGGTCAGTCCGAGAAATCCCAGCAAGGCGCGAAATTCCTGCGCGGCGCCCGCCATGAACCCCCCAATTTCGGCCAGCAGCTCCATCAGGATGTTTGGCCGCGCCGTTTCGGGAGGCAGGGGTTGATCCCCGTCCTCCACTCTCGCAAGCAAAGCAAGATGCTCCTCTCTCGCATGGGCGTATTCCGCTTCGAGCCCCCTGTCTCGGAGCATCTTGCGGGTGCGGAAGATCACCCAGGCCCCCGCCGTATCCAGCCGGGTGATGCCGGCCAGATTCAAATTGGTTCTGGAGGTGATCTCATCCCCCCAGCGCCGCAGGTCCTTATCGGTGGAAGCAAGACCAGAGATGGTCCATTCTCCGCTGAATTCCAGCGCGGTCCCGCCCTCACCCTGGGATCGTTTAACCTGCGTCTGGTCTGGCGGGCCGGCGGACCGCCCGTTTTCCGGTTTTGCCCGCGAAAGGTTATTCACTGGACACATAAGTCAGCCCTTTATCCCGAATTCTACTCGACTTCGGACCGATTGATTAATTGTTAGGCAGGCGTTGATCATTTTTGCGCCACTCACTGCTCTCATCGCTAGCCTGTTGCTGACCTATGCGCCAGTTCATGGTTCATTAACCCGGTTTGCGTGCATGGCACGCCCCTTGCTGTATTCATCCCTAGCTAGATTTAGCTAATAACGGATAGCATATGAAGGGGAATACCATGAGAAAACACTTGCACCGCGCCATCATGGCGGGGGCGATGGCGATGTTTGGGCTGACCGCGCCCGCACATGCGGCTGATGATACCATCAAGGTGGGCGTGCTGCATTCGCTTTCAGGAACGATGGCGATCAGTGAAACCACGCTCAAGGACACCATTCTGATGATGATCGACGATCAGAACAAGAAGGGCGGCCTGCTGGGCAAGAAACTCGAAGCCGTTGTGGTCGATCCAGCCTCCAACTGGCCGTTATTCGCCGAAAAGGCGCGCGAACTCATTCAGGTGAAGAAGGTTGACGTTGTGTTCGGCTGCTGGACCTCGGTGTCACGTAAATCCGTGCTGCCGGTGTTTGAAGAGCTGAATGGGCTTTTGTTCTATCCTGTGCAATATGAAGGCGAGGAATCTTCGCGCAACGTATTCTATACCGGCGCAGCCCCCAATCAGCAGGCGATCCCAGCCGTTGAATATCTGATGAGCAAGGATGGCGGTGAAGCCAAGCGCTGGGTTCTGCTGGGGACAGACTATGTGTATCCGCGCACGACCAACAAGATTCTGCGCGCTTTCCTGCATGCAAAGGGCGTCGATGACGCCGACATTATGGAAGAATACACGCCGTTCGGTCATTC
>DMKG01000264.1:0-1522 GCA_003454415.1 Alphaproteobacteria bacterium | reverse complement strand
CATTCCGACTGGCAGACCATTGTGGCCAATGTGAAGAAGTTCGCTTCTGAAGGCAAGAAGACTGCGGTGGTCTCCACCATCAACGGCGACGCCAATGTGCCGTTCTACAAGGAACTGGGCAATCAGGGCATCAAGGCGGAAGACATTCCGGTGGTCGCCTTCTCTGTGGGCGAGGAAGAACTGGCCGGTCTCGATACCGCCCCGCTGGTGGGTCATCTGGCCGCATGGAACTATTTCATGTCGGTGGACGCCCCGAAGAACGCCGAGTTCATCAAGCAGTGGCAGGACTTCATCAAGAATCCCAAACGCGTGACCAATGACCCAATGGAAGCCCACTATATCGGGTTCAAGATGTGGGCGCAGGCGGTGCAGCAGGCGGGCACGACCGATGTGGATGCGGTGCGTCAGGCCATGTATGGCCAGAAAGTCAAGGCCCCCAGCGGATTTGAAAGCGTGATGAATGTCAATCACCACCTTTCCAAGCCGGTGCTGATCGGCGAGGTTCAGGACAATGGCCAGTTCGACATCGTATGGCGGACCGAGGGGCCGATCGTGGGTGACGCCTGGTCCGATTACATTCCGGAAAGCAAGAAGCTGACGGCGGACTGGACCTATCCCTGGGTGTGCGGCAACTGCGAAAAACCGAAATACGCTGCGGAGTGAGTTCTGTCTGAAAGATGAAAGGCCGGCCGTTTGCCTGTTGGTGGGGCCGGCCTTTTCTTTGAAGCGCGTTCTGCCTAAAGTGGCGCCGTCCGCAGCGGCGCAGACAATGATGTAATCAGGCCATGTTGAAAAACATTTTTTTTATTCTCTGTCTAATGATCTATCCGATAGGCGCTAATGCCCAGACGCAGGCGGATCTTGCTTCGCTGGTGCAACAGCTTGCGGATAAAAGCCGCTCCACCCAGGGTGAAGCGATTGACGCGCTGGCGGCAACGGGAGAGGCCTCTGCGATCGCACCGCTGGAGGCGCTGCTGAATGGCAGGCTCTATACAAGAAAATCCGATGACAGCGTCTGGATCGTCACGGAAAGCGCCACCGGATACGAACTCATCCATCCGCTGAGTGGGGAAAGCGCAGGAAGCGCTGCTTCGGATGAAATGTCAAAGGCGAATATCACCAATTCTCTGCGTACGAAACTGCGTGGCGCGCTGGGGTCCATGACGCTTCTAAGCCCCGATCCCGCATTACGCCGGCAGGCGGCGGACGCGATTTTCAAGAACGCCGCTCCGGACAGTATTCCCCTGCTGGAATCGGCGATCGCCAAGGAAACCAGCTCCGCAGTGCGGCGCCGGATGCAGCGCGCCCTGGCCGGCATTCAGCTAGACACCTCCACCGACCCGGTGACAAGGCTTAACGCCATTGCTGCGCTGGGAGAATTTACCGATCAGGAGGTGCGCGCCCTGCTCGGCAACGTGGCCGGCCGCAGCGCGGAAGCCGCTGGCGGGGAAGAGGTGCGCGCCGCCGCCCAGAGCGCGCTGGCCGGGGGTGAAAGACGTCTGCACCCTTCAATCTCAAAAAG
>DMKG01000215.1 GCA_003454415.1 Alphaproteobacteria bacterium | reverse complement strand
GCCCTGTCGCCTGCACCCCGCGCCTGCTGGCCAGGCCCATCCGTACGGCCGCACTCGAAGATTCCCCCGTATTCTGATAGGGAAACACGATCAGATCCGCCGCCTGCAGGCGGCGGAGCGCCTCTTCATCAGGCAGAAAATCCGTCACCAGCTCAATCGCCGCTCCATGCGGACTAGCGGCAATGAGAGCCCTGCATTGCTGTAATTCATGCTCCGATTCTGGCGCAGGATAGCTTGCATTGAGCATCAGCAGACGTAAATCTGGCCGCGAAGCGCGCAAAATACCGAAAGCCTCTATGAGTTGAGCGAACCCCTTGCCCGGCAGCATATAGCCGAAACAGGCCAGCAATTCCGTCTCTGGCTTCACAGCACGGGCGGTTTCCGGCGCAGAAGCAAGCGAACCATGCGGAAAAAGGATTACATTATCCACCAGCCCAAGCGCCTTCATGCGGTTGAGATCATCGACGCCATGCACATAAAGGCGCGTGGCCTGGGCAAGCTGCGCCGCAATCGTGCGCAGACTTAGGGAAAGACCGGGACGGACGATATCCGCCGTAGCGTGGAAAAAGACATGCACCCCAATCCCCGCGTCTTTCAGGCGCAGGATCAACTGTCCGAAGCCCGCCAGATCGAAAAAGCCAAAATTGAACTGGATGACCGCCACGGATATCCTGGCCGCAAGGATCTGCCGGTAAAGTTCGTCAAGACTTTCCCCGGCGCCGCTGATCCAGCAGCGGCTGACATAGTCCTCATCTTGCGCAAGCGGCTCATTTACCTGATTGGCGAAAACTTTCAACTGGCCCCGGGGTATGGCCATACTCAGTCCCCGGGCATAGGCTGCAATGCCGCAACGGGCATTCCATGTCGTCACCCATCCCACATATGGCAGATCCTGTAACGCCGGCCCGGCGTCGAGAGCCTCGACAGCCTCCAGATTGCGCGCCGCTACATGGCTCCAGCACCAGCCCGCCAGCAGGCTCTCTTTGCCAGACCGCGCCCGCAGCGCCCTTTCCCCGGGCGCGGCCTCGAACACCTCGCGCAGATTGCGCGCCAGATCCTGGACGTCCGGCTCCGCCCAGACGGAGTTGAACTGCCCCATATGGGTCTGCGCATAGTCGAACGTGTAATCCACCAGCCACGCATTGGCGCTGTTGCAGAAATCCATCTGTCCGCCGTAGGCAGTGGTGATCACCGGTTTCCCGAACAGCATTGCCTCGGCGATTGGCAGACCGAACCCCTCGCCCCGGCTTGGCGCGGCCAGCGCGTCGCATTGCTGGTAAAGACCGGCGATCTCCGCCTCATCGATATCTTCATTGATCAGGACGACCCTGGCGGCTTGCGGATAGCGCGCATGAAAATCCGCAAGCTGATCTTCTATTCTGTTATGAATATTCGGGAACGTCTTGATAATGAGGGACACCGGGTTTTCGCGCGTGAAAGCCTGCCCGAACGCCTCCAGAAGAACGTCCGCGCCCTTGCGCGGAAAACAGGAGGAGACATGCAGGAATCTGAAGCTTTCCGGCCCCAGATCGTGGCGGGGCCTGACCGGCTTCACCTTCAGCAGATGATCAACGCCCGCGCCGCTCACACGGACGGGGATACGCACGCCGCTGTCCATCAGAACCTTGCGCACATAGCGCGACAGCACGGTGACATGGGTCAGTTTTTTATTGAATTGCGCTACATATTCAGCGGGGAATCCGGACTCCTCCCAGGCGTAATTGCTCAGTCCGTTGGCGGGCGCCCGCATGTCGGAAACCCGTGGCGGGTAAAGATCGCGCAGGAGGATTTCCGTCCCTGGCGCCTCCTGCCCGCGGCGCCACATTTCCCGGCATTCCGCATCAGATCTGATAAATTCATCATTGGGCGGATAATCACCTCCGCCATCGGTGCTGTGCAGCGCCACATCCACGCCCCCCTGGCGCAGCGCACGCGCGAATTCGCGATTCACCAGCGCCAGGCTGTAGCTTGAATCGAAGGGGCCTTCGAGGCGGATTCGGGGCGCGGACTTGCCTGCCGCACATGGCGGAACACTTACCTCAACCTGCAGACTCTCAAGGAATCCAGAAAGCATGCGGCGCAGGGGCCCGGGTTCGAAGCGTTGCAGATTTCGCCTTTGCGCAAGTAATACCCGGCGGCGCAGTTCCGGCTCCTCCGACAGGATCTTGATCAGCGCGGCGATTTTCAGGTGGTCTTTTTCCTGCAGCAGCAGGCCGCCTTCACCCATGGTTCCTGCTATGGCGCCGCTATCATAGGCAATAACCGGAACATCATGGGCCATTGCCTCGATCAGCGGAACGCCAAACCCCTCATGCTCGCTCATCGAGACATAGACATCCGCCGTCCGGTAGATCGCCGATAGCGCCGCATTGGTAATTTTGCCTGTAAACTCCATGCTGCCGCCGAGACGGCATTCATCACGCAGAGCGTGTAAATGCGAATGATAGCCGGAAGAGGAAGTATCTCCTGCCAGCACCAGCCGCGCCGGAACATCGAGCCTGCGGCGCAGATGGGAAAAGATGCTGATCAGATCATGCTGGCATTTGTTTTCCGCGATCCGGCCTACAAAAACCATATTGAAAGCCCCCTGTAGGCGGGCCATCATTTTTTCATCCGGCTTTATATTCCGTAAACGGTCGATATTGATCAGCAGAGGGATGGTCTGAGCGTTCCTATATCCCAGTTGCAGAAGCTCTTGCGTGTTGTAATCGGAATCTCCTATGGCGCCAATAAAACGCCCGCTCCATCCGGCAAGCTGCTTGCGGCCCAGTTCCGAGTAGAAGCGAAGCGGGCTGCCGGCGGGGAAGAATTCCGGCGGAGTGATATTGTGATAGACCATGATCAGGCGGCTTTGCAGGGATTCCACCCAATCTGCGTGATTATGCCCAAGCGAGTGATGCAGCAGCAGAATCTGATCCGGAGCATCGGGATAGGTCTTGGCATGACGCAGGACGCCGGCCAATTCCGGCGCCACCTGCATGCAATAGATTTCCGAGGCGAAGCCAAGACCCTGCAGCACCTCCCTGATGAAAAGCATCGCATTCGTGACCCCATCCCCAAAAGCGGAGCCAACATGAAACTGATGTATGGCGGGAGGGCGGGACGCCAGTGTTACCATGCCGTGATTCTATGCCTTGCGCGCCCAGATGGCGTAATCCATGGGCCCGTAAAGAAGCTGATTAAGGCGCTCGGACGTCTCCCCGGTTTCCCGCAGCTTCATCTTTTCATCCGCCGGGTGCAGATAGATCACTTCCGGATCGGGGAAACCACGCTGTTCCAGCATGAATCGCATGACGGAAGATGGAAGCGGCGCACGATGGGTGGGATCATTCCAGAAGCTGCTGGCCCCTACAAGCAGGTTTTCAGGATTCGGCGTCTCCAGAAGCAGAAATCCCCCTGACGTCAGTACACGGTTCGCTTCGTCGATAACCATGACCAGATCCTGGATCTGAAGATGCTCAATGATGTGAAAGCCGGTGACGCCGGAAAGGCTGGCGTCTGTCAAGCTGCGCAAATGGGAAATCGCCTCGGCCTTGCGTGCGTCAAGGCCGCGCTGCTGCGCATCGGCGACAAACACGCTGTTGAGATCGACCCCATAGGCGGTTATCCCCTGTTCCCCCAGCAGCTCGATCCATTCTCCCCTTCCGCAGCCGATATCCAGAACCGGCAGATCGCCCCGGCACGCCATAACCCGGTCGAGATAAACCGAAAGCCGCGCCCTGATTTCCTCGCGGGCGCCACGAAAGGAAGCTTCGAAAGCCGCATAATAGGAATCGAGTTCATCCCCCTGCACTACAGAAGCAGCGTTTTCCTGTCCAGGCGCAACGGAAGCCTGGCGCGCCGGACTTTCCAGCACTTCGGTCAGACGGCGCTGCTGAAAGATGATTTCCGAACGGTTGGCTGCGCTGCGTTTCTTTTCTTCGGCGATTTCCGCACGCAGCGCCGACAGATGCTGGAGGTTGAGTTCAATCGCCGTATTCAGGCGCTGTTCGGAAAATTCCAATTCTCTGCGCGAAGCCTCCATCCGCTCACGCAATTCCGCCAAATGCAGGTTACTGAGCGCGATCTCCGTACGCAGACGCTGTTCCGTCAACGACAATTCACGCACGGTAAGTTCCATGCGGCCACGGCTTTCGTGAATCAGCGCCAGGCTTTTCAGCCAACGCAGAACATATCCCAGATAGGGAGTGGAAAGCGCTCTGCCCACCACTCGCCGCCGCCGCTGCCATCGGTTCAACTCCATCAGGAGTTTTCCCAGCACGGGGACGCCGCGCAGACGTAATTTGAGATTTTTAAGTCCCGCTCCCTGTGCGGGAAGAATGGGCGCGCCCCCTGTGGATAGGGATGACGACGGCCAAGGCGCCGGCGGCTGCTCCGGCTGGCGCAATTCAACCTCTATGCGCTTCTCCAGCGCCGCAGCATCGATCCCGGGATTGTTGGACCTGATCATGTGCGGATCCCTTCCAACAGGCGCAGCTCTGGCTCCAGCCTGCACAGTCCGTCAAATCTGGGGCCAATAAATCCCGCCACCTCGAACTCCAGAAGATTGTCGCACCAGTGATAGCATGCGTCCAGATGGGTGTCCTTGTCGTGCAAAGCCGCCGTAAGCGTGTACCGCCCCGGGGCAAGATTCATCGCCATGCGGAACACCACACGCCGCGTCTCTCCTTTCGCAAAACTGAGCGGCTGCCCAAGGAAGAAGGTATTCGTGCCGTAAATGTCCTGTCCCAGCCTGTCACGGATCATGACGCCAAGGGTTACGGCGGACAGTTCTTCACGCGCGGCGAGATCGAAAATGAAGTCGGCGACCTCGCCGGAACTGACGCTGGCGCCCCCCGAATTTGCGCCAATCAACCGTGCGCCCTGAATATTCGCCATTCCATTTCCATAGCTGTGCGCCGTCCCGGCGGCAATATCCCCCGCCAGAGGCGCAGCAGGGGCCGGCACAGACAGCTCCTCCCCCTCCATGGCGGCGATCAGACGGTAATAATAATTCACGGCGTCTTCAGGGCTTCCTGAAAAAACCGTCTTTCCTTCCTCCAGCACCATAGCCCGGTTGCACAACACCTTTACCGCATTCATATCGTGGGAAACGAACAATATCGCTCCCCCTGCATCGCGGAATTCCTTGATCCGGCGCATGCATTTCTGCTGGAAGTGGGCGTCCCCTACGGAGAGCGCCTCATCCACCACCAGGCAGCCGGGATCCGCGTGAATGGCGATGGAAAACGCCAGGCGCATGCCCATGCCGGAGGAATAGGTGCGCAGAGGATGATGAATCGCCTCTCCAAGTTCACTGAAGGCAATGATCGCCTCACGCTGCCGGTTAATGTCGCCTGGCGTCATGCCCAAAAGGGCGGCATTGAAGGCGATATTGTCATAACCGCTGAGTTCCGGATTGAAACCCGTACCCAGCTCGAGCAGGCCGGTCACCCTGCCCGCCAGCGCAACGCTCCCCTGATCGGGCAGCAATACGCCCATCACCAGCTTGAGGAGAGTGGATTTCCCGGCGCCGTTACGCCCGATAATTCCCAACACCTCGCCCCGAGCCAGTTCGATATCAATGTCACTGACAGCCAGTTTCTCCTCATGCAGCGGCCGCCGCAGAACGAGTTCACGCAGCCGGTCACTCTGACGGCGGTAAATCCGGTATTTCTTGCTGGCGTTTCTGACGCTGATCATGGTGGCCATGTTTACAATGCATCACGGATCTGGCGCTCGGCCCGTGACAGCAGCAAGACGATCAGCCATGCCGCAATCAGGGAGCCTGCCAGTAACAGCAGGATCCCGCCCATATCCGGCATCGCGCCATAAGCAAAAATCTGATGATATTCACGCACAAACCACCAGGCGGGATTATAAGGCTGTATCGCCTGCAGGGAATGCGGCACGGAATCAATCGTGTATACGATCGGCACCATCCAGAACCACAACATCACGACAACCCCGGTCATTTCCCGGATATCCCGCAAAAACACCATCAATATGGCGCCAATAAGGCCTAGTGTGAATCCCATAAGCTGCTGGCAGACGATCAGCAGGGGCAGAACGAAGAGGGCGGAAGGCAGCGGCTCAGCAAGCCACAGGGCAAAAATCGTAAACAGTCCAAGGGTGCACGCCAGGGTTATGCCTTCCACAATAGCGACATGCGCCGCCACCATGGCCAGACTGAGCGGTACTTTTCCAAGGATGCCCCGCTTGTTGAAAAATACAGTGGTCATACGGGTAATCGTATTGGCGAAGGCCGTCCAGGGAAGAATTCCGGAAACCAGATAAATGCCATATCCATAGGGGCTGCTTTCCGCCCCCGGCAGTCTCGGACCGATCAATCCACCAAAGACGACGACAAAAATGATGATTTGCAGCATGGGCGCCAGCAGCAGCCAGAACCGCCCGAGCGCAATCCCGGAATAGCGGTCAATGAAGTCCTGCCGGACGAAATGCCATAGCAGGGTCAGATTCATGGCGCCAATTTCCCAAAATTCATAAATCCTATTCCCTGAAATTCATAAAAAAAGAAACGCAAACGCACAGCTTTATTCGCTATAATCCCTGGTGATCCGGTTCTAACATCCGGATCCGTATTGGGAAACCCGTTTGAGTATGTCAGAATCAAGCGGGCCGCCAGTTTGCAGGAATTTCCAGTGGAGTTCTGCGTTTTATATCGGGGTGACTTCTCGGTCATAGAGGGACTGCGCCTATGAAACCGGCTCCATGTGGCGCTTCTGTCCGTAGAGAAATGCGCTGCGCGTAGAAATGCGCTGCGCGACTTACCCCTAAACGGTTGAGGCGGGTCACTTCATACCATAGGGAATGGCGGTACAGACCTGTCGCAGGGATGTCAAAAGTCTTGCAATTGAGGGGGGCTCCCTTTAAGCACCAAAAAGGCCCGCCTTGCTGGGATGTGGCTGATTGGTTCTGTAACGCCGCAGAATATGGCGGGGATTTACAATTTTAACCATATGTTAATGTTATCCGCAATCCTGATTGACCCGATTACGGTCATATGTCCCGCAACATTTAAGTTGGCATGATGAATAACAAGGAAAAATCCGAGCTTTCGGAAGTTCTTGGCAAATCCCGGGGGGCGTTTATCGGCGCTGGAGTGTTCAGCTTTTTCATCAATATCCTGATGCTGGTGTCGCCGCTTTACATGCTCCAGATCTATGATCGCGTTCTAGCGAGCCGTAATGAAACCACTCTTTGGGTGCTGACTCTTATCGCCATCGCGCTGATCGTCGTCTATGCGGCCCTGGAAGCGCTGCGTTCCCGGATTCTGGTGCGAATCAGCGGCCAGATGGACAGTCTGCTGAATGCCCGTGTTTTCACTGCGCTTTTCAAACAATCCGTGCGCGGCGCTGGCGGGTCGGGACAAGCCCTGCGCGATATGGATTCCCTGCGGGACTTTTTGACCGGCCAGGGACTATTCGCGTTTTTTGACGCGCCCTGGATGCCTATTTATCTTGCCGCCATCTTCCTGATCGATCCTCTGCTTGGATGGGTATCTACAGCGGGCGGCGTCGTCCTTTTCACCCTTGCCGTTATCACGGAAATCGCCACCAGAGACACCCTGGGCGAGGCCAGCAAGGCCAATATGCGCGCCGGTCATTTCGTCGACGTCAGCCTGCGCAACGTCGAGGCCATAGAGGCCATGGGCATGGTGCCCGCAATGCTCGGACGCTGGCAGGACCGCCGGAAAAAAGTGCTGCAGCTTCAATCGCTGGCGAGCGACCGGGCGGGCCTCATTACCGCCATGTCCAAATTCACCCGCATCGTTTTGCAGATCGCTATTCTGGGTTTCGGCGCTTATCTGGTGATTCACGAGCAAATCACCGCCGGTTTGATGATCGCAGCTTCCATCATGATGGGGCGCGCATTGGCGCCGGTGGAAATGGCGGTTGCAAGCTGGAAGCATTTCCTCGCCGCACGCACCGCTTATGAACGTCTGGGCGGCCTGTTGAAGGCCGTTCCAGCGCAAAAGGAATTCATGCCCTTACCCCCGCCCCGCGGCATCCTGCAGGTAGAGCAGGCCATTGTCGTGCCTCCAGGCGCACAGGTTCCGGCGCTGCGCGGCGTCAGCTTCACGGTGGCCGCAGGAGATATCATCGGCATTATCGGCCCCAGCGCAGCAGGCAAGTCCACCTTGGCGCGGCTATTGGTGGGGGTATGGCCGCCCTATTCGGGCAGGGTCCGAATTGATGGCGCGGACATCGCCACCTGGGACCGCAACCTTCTGGGGCCTCATATCGGCTATCTGCCCCAGGATGTTGAGTTGTTCGAGGGAACTGTCGCCGAGAATATCGCGCGTTTCGGTAAGGTGGACTCCGATCAGGTGATCCTCGCGGCGCAGCGCGCGGGCGTGCATGAACTGATTCTGCGTATGCCTGCCGGGTATGACACGAATATCGGCCCAGGCGGTCAGGCGCTTTCCGGCGGCCAGCGCCAGAGAATTGGTCTAGCCCGCGCCCTTTATGGAGATCCCGCCCTCATTGTGCTGGATGAGCCAAATTCCAATCTCGATAATGATGGCGAAGCGGCCCTTGCGCGCACTGTAGCGGATCTGAAAGCGCGAAGCCGCACCACCCTGGTCATTACCCACCGGCCCAGTCTTCTGGCCAGCGTTGATCACATCATGGTCATGCGCGAAGGGGTGATTGAAAAGTTCGGCCCAAGAGATGAAATTCTTGCGCAATATTTACGCCCGGCGGCGGTGCCCAGCGCGTCGCCGGCCACTGACCCCGGCAGGGGCGGCGTAGCAGCGGTTAATCCGGTATGAATATGCAAACGATCGCCTCCCGGCTTGGTCTCAATACCAATGGACAGGAGAACCTCACCTTTGCTTCTCTGCTGAAGCAAACGGCGCAACGTATGCGCGCTCCTTTTGACCGGGAAGACCAGAAGGAAGGGGACGGAAAGGATTTCACAGACACAAAAAAGCCTCTGGTTGTCGGCGCCATCATCATTTTGGCGACTTTTTTCGGTTTTGGCATCTGGGCGGCGGTGGCGCCGCTGGATAGCGCCGCCATAGCGCCGGGATTTCTGACCGTTCAATCCAACCGCCGCACGATCCAGCATCTTGAAGGCGGCATTGTGCAGCAGATTTATGTCAAGGATGGCAAGTCCGTGCAGGCCGGGGATAAATTGATCAGCCTGGATAACACCCGCGCCAAAGCGCAAACGGATATTCTTATGGCGGATCTGGACGCCCAGATCGCCATAGAGGCCCGCCTGCTGGCCGAACGGGATGGCAAGGAAAGCCCCGACTTTCCAGAAGAACTCCTGCTGCGTCAATCGGACAAGACTGTCGCGGAAATCCTTGCGGGTCAAAAGAACGTCTTTGACACCAGGCTGAGCTCCCTTTCAGGACAGAAATCCATCCTGCAGCAACGCATCGGCCAGTATCAAGAGCAGATCGCCGGCCTGCGCGCGCAGGTAACGGCAAAGGGAACCCAGGCCCGCCTGATCAATGAGGAACGCAAGGATCTTTCCAGTCTTCTGGAACGCGGTTACGTGACCAAAACCCGTGTCCTGGCGCTGGAGAGAGAGGCGGCGCGTCTGGAGGGAGAGCGGGCAGAACACATGGCCGCGATCGCCCGCGCGGAACAGGGCATTGGCGAGACCAAGTTACAGATTTTCCAGCTTGAGAAGAACCGCCAGGAAGAAATCGCTCGTGAATTGCGCGACGTACAGGCGAAAATCACCGAGCAGCGTGAACGCCTGGTTGCGGCCAGCGACGCCCTGCGCCGTATCGACATCGTTGCGCCCGTTTCCGGCACCGTTCTGGACCTGGCTGTCCATACCACAGGAGGCGTGATTGCGCCCGGAGCCCCCATTATGGATATCGTGCCGGCGAATGACGATCTGGTGGTGGAGGTGCACATTAATCCGATGGACATCGATACGGTCAAAATCGGCAGCAAGGTCTCCCTCCGTATCAGCGTAGTGGATTCTCGAAAAACTCCGGTGATTGATGGAGTTTTGCAGACCATCTCCGCCGACCGCACGGTGGATCAGCGCACGGGTATGGCCTATTACAAAGGCCGGGTGACGATTCCACAGGAAGAATTGGAGCGGTTGGGCGATCTCACCCTTCGCAGCGGCATGCTTGTGGAGGCGCTGATCACCCGTGGGGAGCAAACAGCGCTGCAATACGCCCTGAGGCCGCTAACTGACGCCTTTGCGAGATCTTTCCGCGAAAAATAGGTCCGGCTTAACTCATGTCAGCATTTTCCCTTCGTATTGTCGTATTCGCTAGCGCCCTTTTTTCCGCCCTATCCATCCTTTGCGCATCAGGGCATGCCCAAACTTCAAACCCCTATAAGGAGGCGCTGGCTACGGCTTATCGCAGCAATCCGCAATTACAGGCGGAACGCGCCCGCCAGCGTTCAACCGATGAAGGGGTCGCGCGCGCCCTGGGCGGATTCAGACCCACGGTTACGGTGATAGGAGAGGCGGGACGCGCCGTCGATGAGTTCAGAACACGTAACTCTTTTACCGGCGCCACGAATATTACCGATGTCAATCGCGGGCCGCGCACGGTTCAGCTTCTGGGGCGCCAGCCAATTTACGACGGCGGCCAGGCCATTTCGGATTACCGCCGTTCCGAAGCCATCGTCGAACAGGGACGCGCCAGACTGATTTCCGTTGAGCAGTCTGTACTTCAGGATGCAGCTCAGGCCTATGTGGATGTCGCAAGGGATTACAAGGTCGTTCAGCTAACCCGGGACAATGTGGACTATCTCACGGAACTGAAAACCGCCATCGAAGCCCGCTTTACCGTCAGGGACGTTACGAATACCGATGTCGCCCAGGCGGAGGCGCGGCTGGCGCGCGGACTGGCCGATTACCAGGCCGCCCAGGGGGCGCTGGCGCGTTCCTATTCAGCCTACAAGCGCGTCATCGGAGAGGAGGCGATAGCAAACCCGGATATGCCGCCGATTCCGGAAATCCTGCCAGACACGATGGAGACCGCGCTGGCTGAGGCGGAAAACAATCCGACGCTGCGCGCGGCAATCCATGCTGAACAGGCCGCCCGCGCCCAGATCGGCGTGGTGAAGAGCGGATTACTGCCTGATCTGTCCCTGCGTGGGGCCGTGAGGCGGCAGGACGATGCAGACCAGAAACATTTCGAAAGGGATACTGCCGAAGTGCTGCTGCAACTCTCCATTCCCATTTACGAAGGCGGCGTATCGGCGGCGCAGACCCGAGAAGCCAAGCATATTGCTAGCCAGCGGCAGTTGGAGGCGCAACAGGCAAGCCGGGCTGCGACCGATGCGGTCCGTGCAGCCTGGGAGTCGTTGATCAGCGCACGGGCGAGGATCGTCTCCATACAGGAAAACGTCACCGCCGCCCGGCAGGCGCTGACAGGCGTATCCGAAGAGGTTAAAGTAGGCGCACGCACCGTTCTTGACCGGCTGAACGCCCAGCAGGAAGTGCTTGACGCCGATGTCGCCCTGTTGCGCGCACAGAGAGATGAGTTTCTGGCCAGTCTGGACCTGCTGGGCGCCGTTGGCAGGCTCACGGCGAAGGAACTGGCGCTGCCGGTGGAGATTTACGATCCAGTGGCCAATTATGCGGCGACGCGGGGACGCTGGTTTGGCACCGGCGTCAACCCTATCGAAAACGTCACGCAGATTGAAAAATAACGTCAGCGCCGTGGGTCAAGGGGCCGTGCCCGTTCGGCGGGATCTGGAAAAGTCCCCCCGTTTTATCCCTGTATCGCTGAGACGGCGCGCTTCGCCATCACCTTAACAAGGGCCGCGCGATATTCGGAGCTGCCATGCATGTCCTGAAGCATCTCTTCGCTGGGAACCGTGACGCTGTCAATGATCGAGGCTGAAAAATCCCTGGCCAGCGCGGCTTCTATTTCTTGGGCGCGAAAAACCCCAGGTCCGGCGCCTGTCACCGCGACGCGGACGCCATCGGAAGTTTTGGCTGCAAACACCCCTACCATCGCATATCGAGATGCGGGATTGGGGAATTTCTGATAAGCCGCCGTTTGTGGGACGGGGAAGATAATCCTGGTGATGATCTCGTTTTCCTCCAGCGCGGTTTCAAACATGCCGCGGAAATAATCATCCGCTGTGATTTCCCGCTTGCTGGTGACGATTTTCGCCCCCAAACCCAGACACGCCGCCGGGTAATCCGCCGACGGATCATTATTGGCGATGGAGCCGCCAATTGTGCCGCGATGGCGAACCAGCGGATCGCCAATCTGCCCGGCGAGTGAAGCGAGAGCGGGGATGGCGCCGGTTACTTCCCTTGACGTGGCGACGGTGTGGTGCGGGGTCATCGCCGATCGTCACCTGGCTGGGG
>DMKG01000051.1 GCA_003454415.1 Alphaproteobacteria bacterium | reverse complement strand
GTCGCCAATCCCGACGGCAGCATGCGCCGCACGATTGGAACCCCCCCCATGGCGGCCGAGTAAACAGACCGCGCTCGCTTGTGGTGACAGCGCCTGTTATAATGGCGCATGGACAAAGCAAATGCAGAAAATGCTCCTCAGCCGGTCTATGCATCAGATTACCGTCCGCCGGATTACCGCATCACCCATGCCTATCTGGAGGTAGAGCTTGATCCCGCCGCCACCAAAGTATTGGCCCGGCTGGAGGTGGAAGCGGCCGAACCGGAGCCGGCGGTTTTGCCGCCGCTGATATTGAACGGTGAGAATCTGACGCTCTGCGCCTTGCGGCTGAACGGCGCGCCCCTGTCCCCCGGCGCCTATGCTCTTGATGCCGAACATCTGACTATTGACGCGCCCGGGACGCGTTTCCAGCTTGAAATAGAAACCCGCATCAATCCTTCCGTCAATACCGCGCTGGAGGGACTTTATCTTGCGGAAGGCGTCTATTGCACCCAGTGCGAACCGCAGGGGTTCCGCCATATCACCTATTTCATCGACCGCCCGGACAATCTTACCATTTTCAGGGTACGGATTATTGGTGAAAAGGAAAGCAATCCGGCGCTGCTCTCCAACGGCAATCTGACAGCCAGCGGCGAACTGCCGGACGGCCGGCGCTGGGCTGAATGGCATGACCCGTTCCCGAAGCCCAGCTATCTGTTTGCGCTGGTTGCAGGGAATCTCGCCTGCGTTCAGGACGGATTCACCACCATGTCCGGGCGTCACATCGATCTGCGCATCTATACCGATCCGGGTATGGAAGACCGCGCCGCCTACGCGATGGACTGCCTGAAACGCGCCATGCGCTGGGACGAAACCACTTTCGGCCTTGAATATGATCTTGATATCTACATGATCGTCGCCACCAGCCGCTTCAACATGGGGGCGATGGAAAACAAAGGGCTGAACATCTTCAACGACAAATACGTGCTGGCCCGCGCCGACACCGCAACGGATGCCGATTTTGCTGGCATAGAACGGGTGATCGCCCATGAATATTTTCATAACTGGACCGGCAACCGCGTAACCTGCCGGGACTGGTTCCAGTTGAGCCTCAAGGAAGGCCTGACGGTTTTCCGGGATCAGGAGTTTTGCGCGGATCAGCGCTCACGCGGGGTCGCCCGCATCGAAGACGTGCGCGCCCTGCGCGCCCGCCAGTTCGCCGAGGATGCGGGGCCTCTCGCCCATGCCGTGCGCCCCGATTCCTATATCGAGATCAACAATTTCTATACCGCAACGGTTTATGAAAAAGGCGCCGAATTGGTGCGCATGCTGCAAACCCTGATCGGACGCGAGGCTTTCGTTCAAGGATTGCGCCTGTATCTTCGCCGCCATGATGGAACCGCGGCGACAGTCGAAGATTTCATCGCAGCCATGCAGGAAGCGGGCGGCAAGGATCTGGCGCAATTCAAAACCTGGTACGCCCAGGCGGGAACTCCGGAAATTTCGGTCGCGGAGAATTATGACGCTATGGAACAGCGTTACGAGCTGACTTTCACGCAGAACACGCAGCCTACCCCTGGACAGACCGGGAAAAAGCCCCTCCATATTCCCGTGGCGTTCGCCCTGCTGGATGCGGAAGGCGGGGAACTCCCCTCCAATGCCGGCGTGCTGGATCTGAAAGAGGCGGTGCAGACTTTCGCGTTCGAAGGGGTCAAATCGCGCCCGGTTGCATCCCTGTTCCGGGGTTTTTCCTCGCCCATCACCCTGAAAACCCCGCCATCCCCGCAAACCCAGGCGTTCCTGATGGCGCTGGACGGCGATCCCTTCAACCGCTGGGAGGCTGGTCAGCAATACGCCCTCACGCTGCTGGCGAACGCGGCGGGAAACGCGTCAAACCAGGCGGACGCTGCGCTTCAGGCGGATTTCATCTCCGTGATCGGCGCCGTACTGAAGGACGCCGGACTGGAAAAAGCGTTCGTTGCCGCCATGCTGGGGCTGCCTTCCGAACAGGAAATCGCCCGCCGGCTTGATGTCATCGATCCCACGGCCGTGCGCCACGCCCGCGAAAATCTTCGCTGCGCCATCGCACGCGCCCTGAAAGACGAGTTACTGGGTCTTTATCACGCCAATCGCGCCAATCATCCTTACTCCCCCGACTCCAAAGAAGCGGGGCGCCGCGCCCTGCGCAATGCCGCCCTGAGTTATCTTGCGCTTAACGGCGACATGACGCAGGACGTATTACAGCACTATCGGACGGCGGATAATATGACCGACGCCATGGCGGCGCTGTCCATTCTGACGCATATGGAGACGCCGGAACGGGCCTTCGCGCTGGATGATTTTCACAAAAAATGGCGCGATGACGCGCTGGTGCTGGATAAATGGTTCAGCGTGCAGGCGCTCTCGCACCTGCCCGATACGCTTGCGCGCGTCAACGCCCTGCTCTCCCATGAAAAGTTTTCGCTTGCCAATCCAAACCGCGTGCGCGCCCTGATTGGCGCCTTTTGCCACAGCAATCAGCCGCATTTCCATGCGGCGGACGGCTCCGGCTACCGGTTCTTCACAGATCAGGTGCTGGCGCTGGACTCCATCAACCCGCAGGTGGCGGCTCGGCTGCTGACCGCCATGGATCAATGGCGCCGTTTCGACGCCGCGCGCCAAGGCCACGCCCGCGCTGCGCTGCTTGAGATCATCTCCTCGCCAGGAATATCGCGCAATGTA
>DMKG01000055.1:523-4016 GCA_003454415.1 Alphaproteobacteria bacterium | reverse complement strand
TCAGTTCATCAAGGCGCTGCGCGAAAAGGACACGATGCCTTTCAAGGAAACGCTGCGCTCGGTCGATGTTCTGATGGTTGACGATCTGCAGTTCATTGGCGGCAAAGGCTCTACCCAGGAAGAGTTTTTTCACACTTTCAACGCTCTGATCGATCATCAGAAACAATTGGTCATCTCTGCCGACCGGTCGCCCTCGGATCTGGACGGAATTGAAGAGCGCGTCCGTTCCCGGCTGGGCTGGGGATTGGTGGCGGATATCCACCCCACGGATTACGAACTGCGTCTGGGAATATTGCTGGCCAAGGCGGAGGCGGTTCGCCGGCAGGCGCCGGAAATGGAAATCGCCGGTGAGGTGCTGGAGTTTCTGGCCCATCGGATCAGTTCGAATGTGCGTGACGTTGAAGGGGCGCTGACCCGGGTGGTGGCCTATGCGCAGATGGTCAAACGCCCGGTCAGTGTGGATATGGCGCGTGAAGTCCTGCAGGATTTGCTGCGCGCCAGTGAGAGGCGCATCACGATTGATGAAATTCAGCGTAAATCTGCGGAATTCTTCAATGTCCGCCTCAGTGACATGCTGTCCGCGCGCCGCGCGCGCGCCGTGGCGCGGCCCCGTCAGGTGGCGATGTATCTCGCCAAACAGCTTACTGCGCGCTCGCTGCCGGAGATAGGCCGTAAATTCGGCGGCAGGGATCATACGACCGTCATTCATGCGGTGCGCAGGATCGAGCAGTTACGCGAAAGCGACAATGCGCTGAATGAAGACGTGGAAAAACTCCAGCGGCTGTTGCAGGGCTAGTGATCCCGAATCTGAAGTTCGTCACATTTGTCCGCAGCGCCGAACGAAGCTCCGATTCCTTAGGAGCGCCGGCAAAGATAAGATTCTAGTGTGGTTTCGGATTTGAAGTTGCCGTGAATATCCGACGCATTTAACAGCACTAACTTCAAATCCCTCACGCCACAGCCAGAGGTGCGGAATCGCTGTCTTTCGCGGCGTCGAAAGATTGCGGCGCCTTCCCCTCGAAACCGCACGGAAACCTATAGGCGCCGGGCCTCTGATGGAATGCGCGCCCGTTCCTCTGTCTGGGGGTTTTTGGCGCGGGTCACCGGCGCCGGCTTGGACCTGGCGCCGCTTCAGGTCCGCGTGCCCTTTTTTCTGCCGTTTTCGCGCGTTTTTACTGCCGTATCGGGCTGGCTCTGCTATACTGATTCGTACCCTGATCCCCGCTTCATGACGGGGTGCAAGGCTCCGATAGGAGCGGATGCGTGCGGGTAGGCTCATGCTGAAAAGGCGAGGCGCCGGTAGATGAAACTGACCATTGAAAAAGCGGATTTGCTGCGCGCATTGAACCATGT
This sequence comes from Alphaproteobacteria bacterium, assembly GCA_003454415.1. Classification (GTDB taxonomy): domain Bacteria; phylum Pseudomonadota; class Alphaproteobacteria; order UBA11222; family UBA11222; genus UBA11222. The sequence continues at coordinate 2,663 of DMKG01000055.1, read as the reverse complement.
GCAAAGCATCGTGGAGCGCCGCACGACCATTCCCATTCTGTCCAATGTGCTGTTGCAGGCGGAAGATGGCCGGCTTGCTCTGACCGTGACCGATCTGGATATCTGGCTGCGCGAATCCGCCAAAGCCAATATCGCCGAGCCGGGCGGCGCCACGGTGCCGGCCCATACCCTGCATGATATCGTGCGCAAACTGCCGGATGGCGCGCAGGTGGAGATTTCCGGAGATAAAAATTCCGGACGTCTGAAGCTGACGGCGGGCCGTTCGCAATTTCATCTCGCTTCCCTGCCTGTTGTGGATTTTCCGGCGATGGAGGATATAGCGCCCGAGGCGGGCAAGGCGGGCGGCGAGGGGGCGGCGCAGTTCGTCATCGCCGCCGGGGATTTGAGGCGATTGATCGACAAGACCCGTTTCGCGATCTCCACGGAGGAAACCCGCTATTATCTCAACGGCATTTATCTGCATGTGCTGAAAGCGCATGGGGTTTCATGGTTGCGCGCCGTAGCCACCGATGGCCACAGGCTGGCGCGGGTGGAACTGGCCGCGCCCGCCGGGGCCGATGACATGCAGGGGATTATTCTTCCGCGCAAGGCGGTGCTGGAAATCCGCAAACTCATCGATGACGTCAGCAGCGACGTCTCCGTCAACGCAAGCGCCAACAAGATCCGCTTCGCTTTTGAGCATGTGCGCTTCAGTTCCAAACTGATCGATGGTTCTTTCCCGGATTACAGCCGCGTCATTCCTGCGGCCAATGACAAACGCATGGAAGTGGCGGCCCAGGAAATGGCCCGGGCGGTGGACAGGGTGGCGACGCTTTCCCTGGAAAAAACCCGCGCCGTGAAGGTCAATCTCGAAAAGGATCAGATGACCGTTTCGGTCAGGAATCCGGATCAGGGCAGCGCGGATGAGGCGCTTTCCGTGCATTATGGCGCAACGCCCATGGAAATCGGATTCAACGCGCGTTATCTGCTGGATATTGCGGGACAGATTGATGGGGATACCGCGATCTTTGAACTGCTGGATGCGCATTCCCCGGTATTGATCCGCGACAGCGGCGATGATGCGGCCCAGTATGTATTGATGCCGATGCGCGTCGCCTGATGGATGGAATGACGCTCAGGGTTCAGGCTGTATCCGGTGACGCCTGGCGCGGGCCCGCCGGGCTGGCGCGTGTGGCGGTGCGCTCCCTGAGTCTTTCCGGCTTCCGCAATTATACCTCGGCGCGCCTGCAACTGGATGGCCGTCCGGTCGTGCTTACGGGCGATAATGGCGCGGGCAAGACCAATCTTCTGGAAGCATTGTCCTTCTTCGCGCCCGGCCGGGGCCTGCGCGGCGCGCGGCTGGGCGACGTCTCCCGGCATGACGCAGATGAGGGGGCGGGCTGGGCCGTGGCGGCGGTGCTCGACGCGCCGCATTATTCTGAAATGCCGGTAAGGATCGGCACCGGTTTGTCCGCCTTCCCGGAAGGCCAGCAGCCGCAGCGGCGTGTGGTGCGGATCGGCGGCGTCAACCAGTCCTCCAGTTCCGCCCTGCTGCAGGTGCTGGGGGTGATCTGGCTGACCCCCGAAATGGACCGTCTGTTCGCCGATGGCAAAAGCGGGCGGCGTCAATTCTTTGACCGGCTGGTTCTGGGGTTTGACGCGGAGCATGGGGGCCGGCTGAACGCCTATGAAAAAGCGCGTCAGGAGCGCAGCCGGCTGCTGTTTGGCGAATTACAGGGCAGACGCGCCGATCCTAACTGGCTTGACGCGCTGGAAGCGGCCATGGCGGAGCATGGCGTGGCGGTGGCTGCGGCGCGCCAGGAGGCCCTGCGCCTGCTGCAGCAGGCGCTTGCCGCCTCTCAGGGACCATTCCCACGGGCGGAGCTGGCGCTGGAGGGGGAACTTGAAAATGGTCTCGGCTCTTCCCCCGCCATAGATGTGGAAGACAGCTTCCGCGAGGCGCTGCGCAGTGGACGTCGGCGCGACCGGGAAGCCGGGCGCGCCCTGCAGGGGCCGCATCGCAGCGATCTTCTGGTCTGGCACGGGGAAAGCATGACGCCGGCCGCCATCTGCTCCACCGGACAGCAGAAAGCGTTACTGATTTCGATTATACTGGCCAATGCGCGCCTGATGACGGCGCGCGCCACCCCCCCTCTGCTGA
>DMKG01000055.1:0-323 GCA_003454415.1 Alphaproteobacteria bacterium | reverse complement strand
TCCCTCTGCTGCTGCTGGACGAGGTGGCGGCGCATCTGGACGAAAGGCGGCGCGCGGCTCTGTTCGATGCGATCGGGGATCTGGGCGTCCAGGCATGGATGACCGGCGCGGACTGCGGCCTGTTCAGCGCCCTGGGGGGCAGGGCGCAGTATTTCACCGCCGCCAGGGGCTCAATCCGCGAAGCGGCGCACTAAATATGAACAGCTTGAAAAAGGCTTATGACGCATGAGTGAACCCGCGAAAACCCATCAGAAGGCCGTGGAAGAATACGGCGCTGAATCCATAAAGGTGCTGCGCGGGCTGGATGCGGTGCGCAAACGGCC